>JARIAP010000155.1 GCA_029257755.1 Helicobacter sp. | reverse complement strand
TGATACAATGGATTTTGATTGTGATGATTTATATGGATGCAGTAAAGATAATAATGTAAATAAAAATAATAGTGTAAATAAAAACACAAGAAATGCAAATAATAGTCAATCAAATTTAAATAATAAAAATAAAGAAAATAATAAGCAACAAAGTATTAACAAACAAATTCATGGTGGTTTTTTAGCAAGTGGAGCTATGCCATCTCTTGGTGTAAATAAAAGAAGTTTTATATATTCTATTGTATTATTAACTGCCTTATTTGATAATGGAGTGCAAAAACAAGGATATGGCATTTTATTAAAAGATGGGTATATGTTAGCAGCAGCAGATCTAATAAATGATGAGGGTGCATATTTAAGAAGCGTTATGGCAAAAATTCAAGATGATTCTACAAATTCATTAATGTGTTTTGCAATGTTGAGATTGAGAGCAACTGATGAAAGATTGTCATTACTTCGTGCAGAAAATTATACAGATCTTTATTGCAATACCCGCCCTGAAAGTTTTTACCATGAAAGGATTAATTTGCATTATTTTACACCAATTTATTCTAGCACATTGAAACATACAATTTTAAGTAGAAATGATAAGGTATTATTTCCTTTTGTAACAGAAAATAATTCATTACATTATAAGTCATCTAGTATATCACATATTCAAAAGCATAGTGCAATACATGGTTTGCCACTTTTTAACTCTTATGGAAATTTTGTTGGTTTTTTATATAGCACAAATAATGTTAAACAAAGAAATGTTGTTATATCAAGTGATGAGGTGAGAAATTTTATATGTATGGTATCAAGGAATAAGTTATTACCAACAAGTGATTTAACAAGGGCATGTATGAAAAATGCCCCTATAAAATAATATAAAGGGAAAAAATGTTATATTTAATATTTATTATTTTAATATGTATTGTTATATTATTAATATTAAATGTTGTGCAAATAAAAAACTTAAGAAATGATAAAGAGATGAAATTAGTGCAATGTTCTAAATGTGGTATATATGTAACAAAAAATGATATTAAAGTAAAAAATGGATTAAATTGTTGTCAAGATTGCATTGATAAATAAAGGTTTTTAATGATTGCAAGAATGATTTTATGTTTTTTTGTTTATTCAACTTTTTTAATTGCCATAACAAATAATCAAGTAAATATCAATACAATAGAATCTAAGAAGAAAATATTTATTTATAATGAAAATTTAATGGGTATTTTAACAAAATGTGCTAATAATAATATTTCTTCATGCAACAAATTAGTTAATTTAGGTTTATTAAGTAAAGATGAATGTGATCCTAAAGATTGCCATTTAATTGGTGCATTATTAAGTTTTGTTAATAGAACCAATGAAGCTATATCATATTTAAAAAAATCTTGCGAATCATATGATAGATTAGGTTGCACACACCTTGCTATATTATATCAAGAAAATAGAGATTATAAAGAAGCTAAATATTTTTATGAAATATCATGCAATAATGGAGATGCGATAGGTTGTTATAATCTAGGTATGCTATATACAAGCGATAAGATGAGTGGTAAAAACTCTATGTTTTCAACTCGTTTTTTTAAACTTGCTTGTAATATGAATTACCCAAAAGCATGTTTTAATTTAGCTGTAGTTTATGCAAATCATGTAAAAGATTTGATGAATGCAAGATATTTTTTTGATAAATCATGTGATTATGGTATAAAAGATGGCTGTATAAATGCGGATTATTTAAAAAGTCAAGGAATAACAATGCCTATATTAAAAAAGCATAGGGGCTTATATATTAGACCGCAATAATTTTTAGTTTATACTTATATTTTTTAACTTATTAAAATAAAATTATTATAATATATAAAGCATTGAGTAATTTGTCTTTAAAGTCTTATATTATATAAATTATTTTAATAATTCCATAACATCTTTGATTGATATTATCTGTATTCCTAATTCTTTAGCTTTTGTTAATTTAGAACCAGCTTTTTCACCAGCTATTAATAAATCTGTTTTTGCACTAATGCTAGAAGTAACCTTTGCGCCATTAGATTCAAGTAATTCTTTTATTTTATCTCTTGGAATATCAAAACTACCTGTTATTACGCAAATTTTTTGATAAAATATAGAATCTATATTGCTTAAACTCTCATCATTAGATTTTATTATAGGCTTTATAATATCCATTAATTCTTGTATAAATAGTTTATTATTATTGCAAAAATCATAAAAACTTTTAGCAATAATATTACTAAAGCCATCAATTGTGCTTAATTCTTCTATCGTATAGTCAAATATTATTTTGCCAAAATTAGCTAGTTTTTTGCTTGCTACTTCTCCTATATGTAATATTCCAAGTGCATGTATGAAACGCCAAAATTCACGATTATTAATAGAATCTTGAATTGATTGTATAAGATTTTGTGCTTTTTTATCTTTGAAACCTTCAAGTTTTAATAAATCTTGCTTTGTTAAAGAATAAATATCCTTACAATGCTTAATTAAATTAGAATCTACTAAAAGTTCTACTATGCTTGATCCAAGTCCATCTATATTTAAACATTTTTTTGATGCAAAATGAGTTAAACTTGCTTTTATAATTGCATCACAATCTCTATTGTTGCAATAAATGTAAATATCTTCATAGCTTAATTCATGATTGCATATTGGGCATAATGTCGGTTTTTTAATTATAATTTCACTTCCATTTCTTCTATCTATTAATACTTTTGTAATTTTTGGTATAACATCTCCACTACGAACTAATAAACAAAAATCATTAATTCTTATATCTTTTTGCTCTATTTCTTTGTAATTATGTAATGTAGCCCTACTTATAAAAGCTCCATCTAATAGCGTTTTATCAAAGTTTGCAACAGGTGTAATAATACCTGTTCTTCCTACTTGTGGTGTTATTGATTTGATTTGTATTGTTGTTTCTGTTGCTGGAAATTTATACGCACATGCAAATCTAGGTGCTTTTTGCGTAAATCCTAGTTTATCTTGCAATTCTAAATCATCAAGGACTATTACAAATCCATCTAGCATAAATTTATATTTATCTCTCTCTTGTAAAACATTTTGATATTCATTTTCTATATCACTAGCTTTAATTAAATTTAGATAATGAGGCATTGAGAATCCAAATTTAGGAAAAATACATAATATATCATAAAAATTAAGATTATTTTTGTTTGCAAATCTTTCTAATTCTTTTATATTATCACAATGTCCTATACCCCAAACAATAAAATCTAGGTTTCTTTGTGCTGTTAGATTAGAATCTAGTTGCCTCATACTTCCTGCTGCTGCATTTCTAGGATTTGCAAAAAGCGTTTGATTATTTTCTTCTCTTTCTTTATTTAATTTAGTAAAATTTTCTTTAGACAATACAACTTCCCCGCGTATTTCTATAACACCTTTAAATGGTATATTTTTTGGTATATTTTTTATCGTTAAGGCATTTGTTGTTACTATTTCTCCTATTTCACCATCTCCCCTTGTTGTAGCACTTTTTAATTCCCCATTTTCATATAATAGATTTAAACTCATACCATCATATTTTGGTGATATACAAAATTGTAGATTTAAAATATTATTCTTAGAATCTAAATTATCTTTCATATCAAATAAAGTATTATCTTTTTGTAATTTTGAAATAGAGTTATCTAGTTTATTTAACCAATCATTTAAATCATTTTGATTAAAAACATCTTCTAAACTCCACATTCTTTTAATATGCTTATTCTTGCTAAAATCTTTTAGGGTTTTACCACCTACTTTTATTGTAGGTGAATTTTCTAATATTTTATCTGGATTATTTTTTTCATAAAGCTCTACTTGTTTGTATAAAGAGTCATATTCTTCATCACTTGCTATTGGATTGTCTAATTCATAATAGTGTTTAGCATACTCATTTAATGTATCTATTGCTTTAATATATTCTTCAT
>JARIAP010000149.1 GCA_029257755.1 Helicobacter sp. | reverse complement strand
TGATGAGGTTATGTGTGATTTAGATACTTTTACAATTAAATTTAATAGTGTTTTTATAGAGAAAAATAAGAATAAAATGAGTGAATTAGGATTAGAAGAAGATGGTAAATATAAAAACACATACCATTTTGCAGCACAACAACAAAATAATATAGAAGATGTTATAAAACAAATAAGGGAGATTAATTGATAGTTTAATGTATTATTGGTTATTAAGCTGTGTATAATGATTGAAGTCTCTAAGTAATTAAGTTAATTGCATTTAATGTGTAGATAAATAACAATAAATTAAAATAAAATGTAATGAATATAAAAACATTAATTAACGCTATTATTAAAAAATAATACATCATATTTAACAACTTAATTCAATTGTGCTTGATTAATAAATTTATGATTTAATTGTAAAATATATAGCTTTAATATTATAACTTATCTTTTTACAACATTGCTTACGATAAATTAATTGTATTATAAGTAACATTATTATAATGTATTTCATTTCAAATTTCATTGCTTTAATTTTATAACGATTTTTTGTGTCTTTTGTTATTATATTTCATTGAAAGTATTATGATAATTTGAATATATAAAACAATATGTTTATGTTATTGATTAAATTATATAATATATGAATAATATTGATAAAAATATCATAGAATTATAAAACTTAATGTATTTTTTAAGTATTAGTATTTGCAAAAGTATTATATTGTTATATATAATATATATTGACTTTGATATTTTTATGGTATGTTTTGTTATAAATAATAAATACAATAAAATATACTATCGTTTTAATTAATTATTTATTAGAGTTTGACTTTATGTGTATTAGCTATTTTATATGCAACTTAAAAAATTAATAAATTATGTTTCTATATGGATAATTCAACATGTTGGTTAATTATTTATTATTAAAAAATAAATAATTAATATATAAATATTAAAGAAATCTAGCTACAGAATTATTCAACAATTGATCAAGCTTTTTGTCTGCAGTTGGTTCTCCAATGGCTGAAAAACGCCATTCTTGGTTGCGTTTATAAAGTTTGCATAGGATCATTGCTTCTTTCTTAGCAAAAGTAGAATCTTTTGCTATATCATAAGTAGCAAAAATACTATTAACTTTATCTGGTGTGCCTTCATATAACCTAACGCTTACAAATGGAATTTGATCAAAGTCGATATGAGTATAAGAGTTTAGCACAAAAACAATCTGTTCTACTATTGAATCAAGCTTATCTAAAGCAATACTAATAACTTCATTGTCTAAACCATCATCTCCACCTACATCTCCTATCGTATCATCTCCGCTATGTTTTACGCCATTAGCAGATTTATTACCAAAATATACACAATCTATTAGGCGTTTGTTTGCATCAAACAATGCTACGCTTAGATCTAAATCCACAGGCTTACTCTTAGTGCCACCAAAGAAACCTTTTTTAGTAATAGCACCCCAATTAGCTCCTACACAGAAGTTTTTCAGATTCGAACCATCACTTTTTTTAGAGAAATCTTTTGTCCTTTAACCAAATTAATTGCCATAGGCACTCCTAAATGTTTAACCCAAATTGCTTACAAAAACCTTCTAAGCCATCTTTATAGCCTGTACCTACAGCTGCAAATTTCCATCCATTGTCATCTCTATAAACCCTGCCAAAAAGTATAGCAGTTTCTATTGAAAAATCTTCTTCTAAATCATACCTTAAAATTTCTTGTCCATCGTTTTCATCAACAATACGCACAAAAGCGTTTCTAACCATACCAAAATTTTGTTTCCTTGAAACTGCATCATGAATTGTAACCACTATATTAATCTCTTGTATATCACTAGATATTTTAGTTAGATCGATTTTAATACTTTCATCATCCCCATCACCCTCGCCAGTTAAATTATCTCCTGTATGAATAACCGACCCATCTTTACTTGTAAGATTATTGTAAAACACAAAATTTTTATCATCAGAAACTTTTCCAGATTTATCTGTTAAAAAAGCTGAAGCATCTAGGTCAAAGCTACTACCTGTATCACTTGAATTGGTGTCCTAACCAAGACCAACTAAAATTTTTGATAACCCAGGTTTTTCCTTGTTTAAAGATATTCTTTGCCCTTTACTTAAATTAATTGCCATTAAGACCCCTTTATTTAAATTTAAACCAAAAAAATTTGATTATTACATTATAACATATTTTAATTAATTTAGTTTATATATTGGTTAAAGTCAAACATAATTGTTATATGTTTATGTTTTAGAACAATTTTTATTTATTTTTTTAAATCATATTATTTTTGTATTATTTATATATTTTGTAAATATAGATTTACCAAACATGAAATAACTTAAAATCACATATTTTTGTTTTTATTCTTAATTTTTCAATATTCTAAGTTATATTTTACTATGTTTATACAATGTGGTAATTAAATTCAGTATATTTTATTATTTTATTTTAGTAATATTTATTAGATTCTATAAAAAATAAGGAAATTAGTTTAAAGAACAAATAAAAGATTTTATTAAATTTAATAAAATTATAATTATATCAATAAAAACTAATTAATAAATAAGGTT
>JARIAP010000136.1 GCA_029257755.1 Helicobacter sp. | reverse complement strand
TATCTATGAAATCTTCTTTTATATCTTTTATATCTATAATGCTAAATTGATAGTTTCCAGCCCTAAATGTATCACCTAATTCTATTGTTGTTTCATAACCAGAATGTAATTTAGAAAATGAGTTATTATAAAATATTTCACTATCATTAATACTAGCAATAGTAAAATAGCCTTCTTCGTATTGAATATTTATATGCCTATCATTTATTGTATCATCTTGTAAGCAAAAGCTATTGGTATTATCTCTCCCTATTGTGCCACCATTTTCATCAAATACACAATACTGCAATGGTGAATGTATATCATCAATATGTTGTGCGGTAATTGCAATTTGTTCCATATATACTCCTTTTAATAATATCTACATTATGTTTTGTGGTAATTTAAAATTAGACAAAAGATTTAATATAGAAAATAATGTTTGTTGGTTTGGGCTAATAGAGAAATCAAAATATAACTTCTTATTTCCTTCAAAATAAAGTGTATTAAAAGATGCCCTAGAAACATCTTTTAAAAATCTTATATAAGCCCATTCTCCCTTGTATATTTTATAATATTTAGGATTTTGGTTATAGTCATTTGCTATGAAACTAAATTCTGTTGAATTGTTAAATTGTTCAGTAATAATTTGAATCTTTTGATTTAATGTATGGTCATAATGTAATGATTTATCATTATAGGTTATATCAATTGAACTAAAATCAGGTGATAAATCAATGCAATTTATAAAAAAATTAAGACTAAGATTATTATTGCTATCAAACATAGCCCTTATAGCAATATTTCTGTTTAAAAAAGATATAAATTCTTGGTCTAACATAAATTTATATTTATACTTTGGATTATGATAATATGTATTACCTCTTTTAAGTAATAATTTACTTAAATATTGTTTATAAAATGTTTGTAAAACACCTTGATTACCAAAAAAGTTTTTAAATGATTCTATAGAAAGAGATTCTTGTGAATATGCATTAAAAGGATAAAATGGGGTGATTTCATCTATAAACATATTATAAATTTCATGTTTCCATGCATTATTTAAAAGTATTTTTAAATTGCTTTCTACAATATTAAAAGAAAGTTGTGATAGCTTTTCATAGTAACGAGATAAATATGGTGGTAATTCCTTAATATCCATTTTGATTTTTTTAAATGGATCATTTTCTTCATTGCTTCCCTCTAAAATATATGTAATTTTTGTTTTAATATCTTTTGTGTTATCTTGTGTAAAATCACTTATTTTAGTATAAATATTTTGTATATCTGTAGCTAATATTTCTTTTATATCATTTATATTAGATTCTTTGTCATCTTGTTTGTTTAAGGAGCTTAATGCAGATTCTAAAAAACTTTCTTTGTTAATAAAATCATAATATGGTTTAAAGTTGTTGCTAATGCTATTAAATTTAGCTTTTATGTTACTACTTGGTAATCCTAAGCTATAAGCATAATTAAGCAATACTGCATCATTTAGGTGGGTATTATCACCTATTATTTTAATGAGTGTATTGAATGGATTTACTGCATTAGATAAAATCTTTAATTGATTGAGCATATCATTTTTATTTGTATGTTGTTTAGGCATGATTGCTAATAGTATATCTTGCCATTGTTTTTGATATTGTTCTAAATATATATTAAGAATATCCATATATAATGTTTTTGCATCATTTGAATCTAGTGTTTGTCCTAAATCCCATGTATCTATATCAAGGGCATTTTGTATATTTTCTTCAAGACTACTTAAAAACTCTATTATCCCCTCTTTCGTATAATGTTTATCAATATAAGCAAATTGTTGGGCATTTTCAAATATTATGTTAAATGCACTTCCAACTTTATCTTTAATATTGTAAAATTTTTGTTGTTTAAGGCTATTGTTAAATACAACAAGAGCATAAATTCTTTGTTGTTTAGGAATTTGAATAATTTTTTTACGAATATTATTAAGCTTATTGGAATCAATTTTGTATGTATTTGCAAGATCAATTTGATTTAAATCTTCTAATCCTTTGATGAAATCATCCTTTGGAATCTTATATTTAACAAAATATTGCCAGTTATTGTTAATCCAATGTTCTAATAGTGCCTTATTGCTATATTTTTCATCAAATAATGCCATATACATATAAAGTGTTTCAGTAAGTATTTGTGGTTTATTGTTTGTATTTAAAATTTGTTCCATTTCTCTTATAAGAGTATGTATAATTACATCTTTATTTATAGTATAATATAATTCTTTAGCAGGTAAAAATCCTTTATAAGATATATCTAATAGTGGATATTGCATGATAGTATAAGCATCAAATAAATGTGGATAATTTTTAAGTATTGCTTTTAGATTTAGCATAAGATTTGTCTTTTCTTGCAAACTCATATTTTCATATGATGTTGCTTGTTCTAAAAGCATTGTAATATTGCGAAGATATGTATTGTTTTGTGCTAATTCCTTATTTGATTTCTTAATGAAATAAGCACTTATGCTATAAGACAACAAACATGCTCCTAAAACAATAGTCCCTAGTTTTAATGCTACATTTTTTGTGATAATGCCACTTAAATGTGAATCTTGCAAAATAATATGTTCTAAAAGAGATTGCACGAAATAGCTTTGCTTGTTATGCTTTGTAGCAGATTTTGCAGGTGGTTTTTTAATATCATATTTTTCACAAATTGCATCAACAAGATAATTTCTTGGAACATTTTCTTGATAAGCTGAAGTAAAATATACTCCTCTAATATATGATTTATTTTTAAGTTTATTTTGTGTATATGCTTGTAATATAAATTCAATTATTAGGGCAAATAAATAATCTAATTGTTTTAAAAATAAAAATGCTGTATTTTTATCATCTATAGAGTGCAAAGATTGATTGCTTTTCATGAAAGTATATAATAAGGACTTACTAAGTTCTTGAAAGCTAGATTCTAAATCTTTTTTATGTATATCTGCACATAAGGTAAGCCCTAATATTTTATTGGCAACTCTTTGATTAAAAATATTCCAATACTCACTCATACCCTCTAATAAATCAATCTTACTAAATACAATATAAATAGGTAACTTAATATTTATTTTTTTTTCACATTCATTAACTCTTTTAACAAGATAAAGTATAATATCATTGCTATATTCTTTTGGATTTGCAAGAAAAGATTGCACATCAATTACAACAATAACACCATTAAGCTTACTATGAAAAACTCTTGTATTTAAAAAAGATAAAAAATTGTTCCATACATTCTTTTTCAATAAAAAATCTTTATTTTTATCAAGGTTGTCTTCTGGAATCTCATCTGTATTATCTGGATTAAAAAAAGACTCTTGCGAAAAATAATTGCCTTCTGTATCAAGCAATGCACCATTTTTAGAAATATAAAGTCCAAAATTATTAGTAGATTTATGCATCTTTTTGTAAGATTGCAGACTATCACTTATTGGGTATTCTATATTAGAATAATTTATAAGTGAGCTTTTTCCAGCTCCTTCATTACCAATAATAATTATTAAGGGCGTATCTTTAAGTTTTAAATCTTTTTTCCAAGTGCTTTTTGCATCATTTATAGCGAGTAAGTAATTTCTTTTAGCTCTTTGTAAAATATTGGTAACTTCTTTTTTTAAATCTTTTGAAATCTGTCTCTTTTCACTTTTAAAGTATTGTATAAATGCTAATATAGGTTTTAGCAAAAAATAAAAAAATATAATAAGCCATATCAAACAAATAAATCCTATACGAACAAATATATTGCCAAAGATATGTATATCATCAAAAGCAATAAGTGGTGCATAAAGATAAAAACATACACTAAAGACAAACAACAACACAAAAAGCATTATATAAAGGACTATCTTATTTTTAAAAAAGTTTATTGTTTTTTTTAAAAATGCTAACACTATTGCCTCCTAGTTTTTTTGCATAAAACTTTGAATATGTTGTGTGATGGTGTTATTAACAATGGTATTATTAGATTCTAATTTAATATAGGAAAATGCAAATGTAGCAACTATTACTCCAATAATACCAAAACAAAAAAATGGTTTTGTATATTTATGTTTTAATCGTTCTAGTATATTTATCTCTTTTGTATTTTTATAAGCTAATTCAAAAGCTTTATCTTCATTTGAATCTAATACTGGTGCTAGGGCTAGGGCTATTGTTTCACAAAAATGGTTAATTTTTTGTGTATCTTGCGTTTGCAAGGCATATTTACCCTTATATCCAAGTATAAGACATGTATATATAAATTCTAAGCTATCTTTATGCTTACTTGGGTTAAGTAGCCAAGCACCAGCTATATCATAAAATTTATCTCCACCCAACATTTCATCAAAAAGACGAATTGTAAGCGTATGGTTTGCAAAATGACTATTAATAAAACTTTCATTAGCTAAAAGCATTTCATCAATAAAAACACAAATACAATATCTAAGCTTAATTAAATCCTTATCTTCATAAATACGCAAAGCACTAAGGCTACTACTAATTGTTAGTATTTCTGTTACAAATACTTCATTAATATCATTTATATAATTAGAATCTAAATTTCTTATCTTTGAAAGTCTTGTTGCAAAAAGCAATAAAGGCAAACTAAGATCAAGGATTTTATTATTTTGTAGTCCCAATAAATTATATTCAAGCAATAAAGGTAGTGTTTTAGTATCATTTGTATTTTTATTAGAATCTACTATGTTTTCTTGTGTCTGCATTATTAATCCTGTAATATTGCCCATAGTTTAATATCTGGATTTGTTATATTATTAGTTAAATAAATACTAATAATATTTTGGTTTATAAATGATAAAAAAATAGGATCTTTTTTATCTAACTTAAAATAAGCATATCCGCTTAAATGAGGTAAACTAGAAGGTATGCTTGGTATTGGTTCTAAATTTAAACCCTTAATCTGTGAAGTAACAATACTTTTAATATTACTTTGTGTATGTATTTTGCTTTGCGATACAAATGTTTCAATTAATGTATTCATTGGCATAGAAGAACTTATAGCTAAAAATATTTCACCATTTTGTAACATTGAAGCATTATCAAATATACAATCATAAAAGCCATTTCCATTATCTATGATATTTGCCATAGCATATTTTGGGGAAGTAATATTAGCAAAGAGAATGCGTAAGTTATTGCTTAATGGCACAAATACAGAACTAAGATCATTGTGAGCATAAGGGATAAAATCAAAATTTTCATTATGACTTAATGCTAATAAATCAGCCTGAAAGTCTATGAGTTTTTCATATAAGAGTTCAGGATGCAATTTTTCTTTTTGTATAAGATAAGAAAATACCAAATAATATTTCTTTAAGAGATTTAATGATAAATAAGTGCTAAAATCAAGTGTATTTTTAGTTTGATTAATTCCTTTAAAAATTTGTGTTAATACTTCTTTGTGTTGTTTTATACTAAAAAGCATTTCTTCTAAAAAGGCATTAATAAAAGCATTCTTTGAAACATCAAGAGAAGTAGGGATAAATTTTTCATCAAGCTCTATTTTTTTGTTAGAGTGTATATCTTTTATTTTTCCAATAGGAATTTCAAGCTCATTTGGGGTTTTATCTCCTAGTAAGCCAAGCTTTAACCTCAAGCTTCCCAATACAATATTCATCTTATCTTGTGTATATTGTATTTCTTGATTCGGCACTTTTGGAGACAAAGATTGTGTTACATCATCATGTATTTTAGATGAAATAGCTACATTTGTTGCAAGATATTTTGAATGCAAAAAAGCATTTTGCAAAGAAACATCAGCTATTGAGTCTGTATTCATGGAGATTTTTAAAGTAATAATTGATGAGTTCGTATTGCTTCCTATTTCCAAAGTTTCTGGTAATAAATCATTATTTGGAGCACTAAATATGCTACCATCTTGTGCAATACCACTAATTTTTGTGAGAGCTATTTTTCCAAGGCTAAGCATCTCATGAGAAAAATCTACTTCAAAAATACCATATAAATTACAAAAGCATCTAGCAGTTTTAGTGTGAATAAGATTCTCTATGTATCTTTCTTGTTGTTCAAAGTGAATCTTATCTAGATGTATTCCATTATACCAAACAACTTTAAGCTTATTGTTCATTGCTTTTTTTCCTCGCATTTTGTATTTTTTTGCTATTATTGCTATTTGTTTTCATAATACCATTTTGCGTAACATCAAGTTTAATAGTATTCCTAAAAACTCTATTTAATTTTTTATAAAACTTTTGTGTTTTATCTCTAGGATTAGCAAAAAGTGCTAATACACCAATATATTTTCCTTCTTTTTTGTTAATATCTGCTACTATCATATTTTTTTCATCAGGCGGAACTTGCACTCTTATTAAATCTACTTTATCTCTACCAAGAACCACACTCTCCCTATCCAATAAATCTTTTGTAGAGGCATATTCAAATCTTTTACCATCTTTAAGTTGATAAATAAGTAAAGTAATAGGAACATTATCTCCACGATTATTAAGATTTGAATCTTCATAATTAGAAACTATTACTCTAATAGGAGTGCTACATGAAACAAACCATAAACATCCGCACAATAAAAGACACAAACAACAAAAACTTTTTAATTTATCCATTATTTGAACCTAAAAAAACCTTACATAGAAAATATTTGGATAATTTTAAAATAATTTTAATTATATTTAGCTATAATTGATACATTTTAATATAAAATATTACAAAATTTTAATAATTATGAGGGATTTACAATAATGGCAGAAAATTCTACACCACCTAAAGAACGGATAAATATTACATACAAGTCTAAGACAAATGGACAAACTCCAGAAGTTGAACTTCCATTGAAAGTTATGGTTATGGCAAACTTTACTGGTGGCAGCAAAATGCCATTAGAAGAGAGAGAAGTTGTTTCTATTAATAAAAACAACTTTAATCAAGTTATGCAGAAAATGGGAATAGAGGCAAATTTTAATGTTCAAAATGCTTTAAGTAAAGATAAAGATGGAGATGAGCTTAATGTAAATTTAAACATTGCAAACATGAAAGATTTTAGTCCTGATAGTATTGCAAGGCAAATTCCAGAACTTAATAAATTATTGCAATTGCGAGAAGCTCTTATTGCACTAAAAGGTCCAATGGGTAATATACCAGACTTTAGAAAAGCTGTATTAGAGGCATTAAAAGATGAAAGCACAAAACAAAAGCTTTTATTAGAAATACAAAGTAATAATCAAGAACAATAAAATAAAAAGGATATTTATGCAAGATACAATTACAAATCAAGATTCTACACAAACAAAAGAAATATCTATTATTGAAAATATTATGCAAAAGAGCAAATATTCTAAAGATGATGAAAGCTATAGTATTGCAAAGATGGGTGTAGCTGAATTTATTACAGAAATTGTAAAATCAGATAATGCAGAAAGCAAGGTTAATCGCTTTACGCTTGATGAGATGATTGCACACATTGACGAACTTATTTCAGCACAAATGGATGAGATTTTGCATAATGAGCAATTCCAGCAACTAGAATCTACTTGGAGAGGATTATATTTCTTAGTAGAACGCACAAATTTTCAAGAAAATATTAAAATAAATCTCTTAGATATTACACAACAAGAAGCATTAGAAGATTTTGATTCTAATCCCGATATTACAAATACCACTCTTTACAAACATATTTATTCATCAGAATATGGTCAGTTTGGAGGTGAACCTGTAGGAGCAATAATTGGTGATTATGCACTTAGCTCCTCTAGCCCTGATATGAATTTTTTGTCTAAAATGTCTGCAATTGCTGCTATGAGTCATGCACCATTCTTAACTTCTATTAGTGCAAAGTTTTTTGGGCTTGAAAACTATTCTGAACTTACACAAATACAAGATCTAAATAGTCTTTTAGAGGGACCTCAATACACAAAATGGAGAACTTTCAGAGAAAATGAGGATTCTAAATATGCTGGACTTATGGTAACAAGATTTCTCACGCGTTCTCCTTATGATCCGCAAGAAAACCCGATAAAAAGTTTTAATTATAAAGAAAATGTCCATAAATCACATAACCATTTATTGTGGGGAAACACTGCATATGCTTTTGCTACACGATTAACAGATAGCTTTGCACAATATCGGTGGTGTGGCAATATTGTGGGTCCAAGGGCTGGTGGTGCAGTCATGGATTTACCAACTTATATTTATGAAAGTTTTGGCACAATGCAATCAAAAATTCCCACAGAAGTTCTAATTACTGATAGACGTGAATATGAACTTTCAGAAGCGGGATTTATTGCTTTTACATTACGCAGAGATAGTAATAATGCTGTGTTTTTTTCTGCAAATGCTGCATTAAAACCAAAGATTTTTCCTAATACCCCTGAAGGTAAAGAAGCAGAAACAAACTATAGGCTTGGCACACAACTTCCTTATATATTTCTTATTTCAAGACTTGCACATTATATAAAAGTTTTGCAAAGAGAAGAGATTGGGAGTTGGAAAGAACGTAGTGATATAGAAAAAGGATTAAATGAATGGATAAGACAATATGTATCTGATCAAGAAAATCCACCAGCAGAGGTAAGAAGCAGAAGACCTTTTAGGGGTGCAAAAATTGTTGTAAGTGATGTGGAAGGTGAGGCAGGATGGTATAAAATAGATCTCAATGTGAGACCTCATTTTAAATTTATGGGGGCTAATTTTGAACTTTCTTTAGTTGGTAAGCTTGATAAAGAGTAGTAATGCCCTTTATTGATAAAGTAATACATAATCTTGATCCATATGTCAATACGGAATATTTTGAAGATGAAATTCATAGTATAAAAGAACATATTAAAGTCTTAATAAACTCAAAAGATAAGAATACGGATTTACTAACATTGGGTGATTTGGACATAAATGCAAAGCATTTAGCTATTGTTATATCAGAAAAAGTATATCATATTATTTCTACTTGTGAATGTAGGGTGAAAGTTTTAAATATTGAATATAATGAAACACTTGCACCTTGGCAACTTATTTTTTTTATACATCTGTGTTTCAGTAATAATCATTTCAAAGAATTTAACATACAAATTACTTTCAAGAATAATCGCTATTGCGAGGTAATATAATGCAAGATATAGATATATTTTATTTTCGTAAAGAATTAGATTATTTACATAAAAGTAGAGAACTGTTGCTTAGCAGATATCCTAAATTAGCTCCATTTTTAGCACATAATAGCAATGATCCTGATGTGGAGAGAATTATAGAATCTTTGGCGATCTTAAGTGCTAGAATAAATAAAGAGCTTGATGCTAACATTCCTTTTATAGCAGAATCTCTTATTAATATACTTATACCAAACTATACCAATGCAATTCCATCATTATGTATGCAAGAGTTTGTGCTTAAACATGATTGTAAGGATAATAAGCTTATTATTCCAAAAGACACAACTATAAAGTCAATTGCAGTTAATAATGTTGCTTGTGAATTTAAAACAATCTATGATGTGTATTTATATCCTTTAATGATTAGTAATGTATTTGTAGGTAGTCATGGAAAATATAGCACATTTACAATAGATATAGATATCTGTAAAGACAATATTACTTTTAGCGATATTGCATTGGATTGTTTAACACTTTACCTTGGGAATGATGCATATACTTCTAATATATTATTACTATGGTTATTGCAATATCTTAAAGATATTATACTTATTTCATATGATAGTAATGAAGAATTTAAGCTCACATTACAAGCTTTAAAGCCTATAGGATTACAAAGTAATGAAAGTCTAATAAGCAATAATGATTTGGGTTTTAGCTCATTTGCTTTGTTGCAAGAATTATTTCTTATGCCAGAAAAATTTAATTTTGTAAAATTAAATGAACTTGAAATAACACAGCAATTAAAAACAAGGAAAATAGGTATTAAATTTATTTTTAATCAAGAATTGCCTAGAGATTGTCTGCCAAAAATACGAGATTTTTCTCTTGCTGCAACTCCTATTATAAATTTATTTTTATCACAAGCAGAACCTATACTTTTAGACCATTCAAGAGATAGTTATCGGATTTTTATAGACAGAGCAAATATACAAAACTACTCTGTTATACAGGTATTAAAAGTAAAGGCTCATAGTGCTAATACAGGCAGAAGAGTGTTAAAAAACTATAATAGCTTTGAGAGATTTACTTTTTTAGAAAATAATGGGGATTTTTATGCTTTAGCAAACAAAATAGATTCTAATGGGGAACATTATAAAGAAATTTCTTTTTATACTAAACAATACAATAAAGAAACTATATCTATAGATGTATTGTGTAGTAACAATAATTTGACAACTACACTTAAATTAGGAGATATTAATGAAATTCCAAACTATAAAGATATTGCAACATATAATTTATCCATTCCAACAAATATAAGGCACACAACAATCACTAGTGATATATCTTGGAATCTTGTTTCCACTCTTTGTTTTAGCTATCAGACTATATTGCATAAGGAAAGTTTTTTAGGTGTATTGCGTACATATACTATGATGTTTTCTTCACAAGATATGAATTTTTTTACAACATTCTGTGAAGCATTACTTGATATACAATCACAAACAACTTATAGAATTAATGGCTTTATGACACAAAGAGGCACTTTAGCTACGATGTATATTAATGAATCAAAATTTTATTCTATAGGGGAAGTCTATAAAGTAGGTTTAGTTTTATCATATTTTTTTACATCATTTGCTCCCATTAATTCATTTTGTGAGCTTTGCATTGTATGCACAAAGAAAAATATAACATTTAATTATCCTGCAATGCAAGGAAATAAGGCGTTGTTGTGAATGCAAGTTTTTATACTCTTATTTCTTCTTTGCTAAACACTTACAACAAAGAACAAATATTTTTACGCACATCACAATCTCTAGGGCATTCTTATAAGGAAATAGATTCTATACCACAGATTCTACAAAATGAGCAATATAATGAAATTAAACAAGATGTAGATTTTATAGAAATAATAACTTATTTTTTTGGCTTACTTGGTAATCAATCGCCATTACCAAATTATATACTTGATAAGTTTTCAAAAAATCAAGATGATGGGGTAGGATTTAGTTTGTTTTTTGATTTTTTTAATAATCATTTTTTATGGCTTTTATATGAAAGTGCAACATTAAGAAGCTATTCTCGTTCATTTAAATCAACCTTAGATGATAGAATCTCACAAATCCTTTTTAATCTTTTGGGTTTACAAGACAAAAATCTTGCTAAAGAATATTTTCCATTTGCTCCTTTAATCTTAAGCCTTAGAAGACCAAAACATTATATTGAAAAAGTATTGCAACATAATCTTAAACTTACTTCTAAAATTGAAATTATAGAAAACATTCCCCAACAAATACCCATTACTCATTCACAACAAAACATATTGGGTAAAAAAAATAATATACTTGGCATAAATATTGTATTAGGTAACATTACATTATCTTATGAAAATAAAATACTTATTTTAATTAGCGATATACCATATTATGAGTCCTTACTTTTTCTACCCAAACAAATAAAATATAATAAACTCAAAGATAACATAACTTTTCTTACAAACAATACTCTAAGTGCTGATGTCAAATTACACATTAAATACCATAAAAAAATGCACTTTATTTTCGGAGATAAAACTAGTGCGAGATTAGGGTTTGGTATATTAGGTGATATTGAATTCATGAAAAATAAGGAAACACATTATATATGGTATATTCATCTTTGTGAATAGATAATAAGTTATAAAAATATTTAGTTTCATTATAAAAATTATGTTATACTTATAATATACAGCTTTATTGATAATGTAGCGTATATATTAAACACAAAGGATTCTTATGGCACAACCAGCATATATAAAAATAGAAGGTTCTACACAAGGTTTAGTTTCTAGTGGGGCTTCTACACAAGAGAGTATTGGTAATAGATACCAAGCAGGACATGAAGATGAAATTATGGCTCAAGAAATTTCGCATATAGTAACTGTTCCAACAGATACGCAGAGTGGACAGCCATCAGGGCAAAGAGTGCATAAACCTTTTTCTTTTACTTGTTCTTTAAATAAAGCAGTTCCATTACTTTATAATGCCTTAACAAAAGGTGAAAGACTTCCAAAAGTGGAAGTACATTGGTTTAGAACTTCTAGTGATGGCGGAGCAGAGCATTACTTTACTACAATATTAGAGGATGCTATTATAACAGATATTACACTTATCATGCCAAATGCTCAAGATAGAAACAACAATGACAAAACAGAACTTTTTGCTGTTTCGCTTAACTATAGAAAAATTGTATGGGAACATATAGTAGCCGGAACAAGTGGTAGTGATGATTGGAGAAATGCTTAATTATATAATGTAGTGTAAATTACAATAAGTGTTTATGCGATAGCAAATTTTACTTGCAATTTACTTTGCAAAGCATTATTTGTTATTTAGCGTATTTTTACATAATTTATATAATGAAATGCCTCATTATATAAATTATGTAAAAACAATAACTAAGGAGGCTCTTATGTATTATTATATATATCTTAGTGTCACTCCTAATAAAAAAAATACACGATATAGTTCTAATATAAATGATCCCAACACTTCTATTCATACTATTCATAATCCCACGAACAATAACATTAATAATATAAACATAAATAATGCAAATAATCTTTCTAATAATAATTTCTTATTGAATCCAAACGCACTCTTAGATAAAGAAGTTATATTTAGCTTTAATAATCCCTATATGGTTGCTTCTAATAGATTGGAATTTAACCCTAATAATGGAAATATTGACAATGATATAAAAAAATATAGTGGTATTATCACACAAGCAACATATTTAGGTAGCACAAAGCATATTCTATCAAATACTAGCCAAACAACAAACATTTTAGATTCACAAGATACTATAAAAGATTTTAATTATATGGACAATCTTGTTGCCACTTCTTCTCAACTAAGCTATAGACATTATTTTAATTTTACTATTAATTCTCCTCTTATGAGACTATCTTATAATAAAGCTAGTAGAATCTATACCAATATTACCATATTAGAGGCTATAAAAACTACTCTAAATCTATATACTAATATGCTTTCTAAAGAGATTGATTATTCTTTTATACATAATATATGATAGAGAAGAAATTATTACTCAATATAATGAATCAGATTTAGCTTTTATTACAAGAATTGCACATAATAATGGCATATATTTATATGAAGATAACAATAAAATATATATATGTGATAATATGAATATTATCGCACAAAAGGAAGTAATATATAATCCAAATATAAATAATGCATTAAATCAATCTTGTATTTATTCTTTTTTAAACACAATAATATTAAATGCAATAGTTTTACACAAAGCTATACAAATGCAGATTATCCTATAAATTTTATATCTAATAGTATAAACATTCACTCTCTTAATGATAGTAACAATAACACATTAAATAATAATTTTTATAATGAACATACCTATCATGCAAATATAAGTTTTACTAAATATCCTAATATACAAATACCTTTAAATATAAAACAACAACAACATACTATGTTGCAAGAAAGCATAAATGCCAACAGCAATATATATAATATATCTTTAATGGAATCTATTTCCATACAAAACACAATCAACTCTATACCAACACAAGATTATTTCTCAAGCAATACCACTCATTCCAATATTAAAAACACACCTTATAATATAATAACAATAGAACATATTCTTATTAATAAAGAAGATACAACATATGCAGAAACAAAAGCAAACACAAACAATATAGACGATGCAAATAATGGGGTTAATACACATAATATAGAAAATGCAAAAATAAATGATAGTCAAATAAATACAGCAAACACAATTAATAACACATTATTTAGCAATAAAAATCAAACAACAATATTCAACTCTAAACAATATATTACTAATCAATTAAATGCAAATAGCATAATAAGTCATACAAATATATTCAATAATAACAATAAAGAATTAAATCATTTCTATTCTAATACTATAACACTACTACCATCTCATATATCCTTTACTCCTAGCATCAAACCAAAACCAATTCCTCCATTTAATACACAAGGTATAGTAATAGGTGAAGGTTATACAAAAGCAAAAACATTAAAGGAAGCAAATGATTCTATACAAAAAGAAGCTAATACAATATACAATGATTCTTATGGCAGAATAAAAGTAAGGCTTAATACTTTTTATGCTTATGCTCTCTTACAAGAAAGTTTGCAAAATAAGGAACAAGGCTTTCAAGAAGCTAACAATATAGATTCTAAAGCAAATACACAAGAACAAATACATATGCAAACAAACACAAGAATAAACACACAAAAATACACACAAGAACAAATACAACAAAATGCTATATCCACACAATCTATATTTATTTCTCATACTCCATTTCTAAGAGTTATATCTCCTATTGCAAGTAAAGAAAATGGTTTCTTTGCTCTACCTAGAGTGGGTGATGAAGTAATAATCTCTTACCTAGATAATGACATAGACAAGCCCTATATTAGTGGAAGTCTTTATAATATGTCCAATCCTAGTTTAGTTGCTATACATAATATCCATCAAACAAGCCTTAGCTCTAAAACAATAGGCACACAAGAAAATGGTATAAATGAATTAACTCTATCTAATTTAAAGGATCATGAAGAAATATATATACATGCACAAAAAGATTATAAAAAATCAATAAACAATAACTTCAATCAAACTATACATAATAATAAAGACTCAGTAGTTAAGGGAAGCTATACAGAATCTATCACAAAATCTCACACACAAACAATACAAGGTTTAAAAAATGTAATGATAGGTGCAGAATACTTAACTAATGTAGCATTAAGTAAAGATACAATAGTAGGATTAAGCCATACGCTAAACATAGGAGCAGATAATAAACTAAGAGTAGCAAATAATAGTAGTGAGTATATAGGGGGGAATAGAAGTGTAGAGATTGGAGGGAAATTGCAGTTTAATATTGAACGATACAAACTTGAAACCATCAATGATAATGCAACGCAAATAGTACAGGGGTATAATAATATACAAACAAACAAAGATTTGCAAATTGATACGCAAGGTGAAACTTTGCTACAATCACACAATAATATTCATGTTAATACAAATCAATCTTTATCTCTTAACGCAGATGTAAATATGACAATGCTAGGAGATAGGATACACACTATTGCACAAAATGATATATATAATCAAGCACAAAACAAAATAATCCATCAAATAGGTAATACCATAATCACGGCTACTTCAGATTCTGTAACTATAAAAGCAGGTGGAGTAGATGTTATAATAGATTCTAATGGATTTATGGTTAAGGGTGGAGAGATAAAAAGCGAGTAGAAATAAGCAACAACAATAGATTAACAAATTACTTATATATTAAGGATGAAACATGTCTAAAATACAGCTGAAAGTAAAGTCGTATTGTGAAGATGCCATCACACCTATAAATGATATAAATATAAAACTCATTCCACTTGATATTAAAGATTCAGCAAAACCTAAAGATAACATACAAGAACAAATTTCTAAAAATGGAGAAGTAATTTTTAATTTACCTAGCAATGCCAATAAATTTAAACTTGAAATATCTAGTGAAAGATTTTATGAAAAAGCAAAAAACAATATAATTAGGACTACCAATAGTTATAATTCAAATAATAATATAATCTCTCTCAATTTAATATCTAAACCATGGCTATATTTTAATGGAAAAGAGCTTTATATTTGCAATGGAAATAAAGTTATAGATTATTTTAGTGCATATAGCGGAAATGTTTTAAGCATAGAGAGAAAAGAAGAATTAATAAAACAATATAATTATGAAAGTTTTGTGAGCTATAAAGATAAAGAAAATAATATATTTTATTTTTGTTTAGATAAAAAATGGCAGGAACAAAAAGATAAAGGAGCAATTCCCGAAACAACATATTACATAGATATAAATAAAAGTAAAGATGATAAAAGTAGTGGCATAAGAGAGTATAGTAATCCTTTGTATTCTAAATCAAGAAATAAGGAAAAAGAAATACAATGGGGTAAGTATAATATACCTATTTATACAGATAAAGAATGTAGTAATACTACAGAATCTAATACAAAAAGAAATAGTTTTTATATTCATGGATGAGAGAGTTATGGAAATAATGGAGGGATAGATTTAGCACAAGAAAATAATGAATTTATAAATAAATTAAAAGCATTAAGAAACAAACTAATTTATGTAAATCCAAATTTACAAGATAAGCCAATTAAAATTAAACTCTTTAGTAAATTATACTCCATTATATATAAGCTTAGAATCTATTGAGTTAAAAAGAATAATAACACAAAAGGATAATCAAAAAAACCAACACAAAGTTATTCTTAGTGGAGTTTATAATAAACTAGAGAATATAAAAGAGAGAGTTTTTAATGCACAGAAATTACAAACATATTGGGGATATAAAGAAATATTGCAAACAGAAAAGTTTAATTTTAAAGAAGTAGAGCTTAATAGCCTAACATTCTTTCAGCAATCACAAAGAATATATAAGGGTGAGAATATAGAAATTGATTTAGCACAATATCAATGGCATAATTATAATAAACAAATCATAGTCTTTGGTTTTTTTAAGACTGATATAAGTATTAATTAAAAGGGTGATAAGGTATTAAAGAATCCTAAGTGGAGAATAATTACTTGGTATAATCCTATTGAAAATCCTAGGATAACATTATTTAGTTTTAGTGGTAATTTTAACGCAAGTGTAGGTGTGTTTGGAATGCTCATGGCTAGAAAAAGAAAAAAGAATACCAAAGGCATTCATCAAGCCCTAGATCTCTTTGCAAAAGTAGGCACAAAACTTTATGCTCCACTTGATTGTGAGGTTGTTAGCATAGGGGCTTCTAGTAGCTATGGCAATACCATTACACTAAAAGTTACAGGGCAGAGCTTAGAGATTCTAAAAATAAGACAAAGATTTATAAATTATAAGCCTATATACCAAAATAAAGGTGAAGTCATAAGGGGAGATGGTTTTTGTGAAAATACACAAGCTTATTATCTATTTTATGCACATTTATCAAAAATTAATGTAAAACAAGAGGATAAAATGGTGGCAGGACAAGTTATAGGGTTTAGTGGAGTTTCTGGTAATGCAAAAGGCACAAAAGCACCACATTTACATTTTGAAATAAGAAATCAATATGATGCAGGAAAGGGGCTTACACACAGAGTAAATCCAGCTTTATATATAGAGTGTAAAAAGCTACTTGCTGAATTTAGTCAAGACGAAAAAGACGAGCAGCAAGAGATTTGCGGGAAAACCTGTAAATTACCTACAAAATAAGGAAATAATATGCCAACAGAATCATTTTATGAAATACTGAAAAAGGGTGAGCTAGATAAAGTTCAAGAAAAAATGCGTTTAAATAGGCAGTTTAGAAAAGAGGTGATTAAAAATTTTAATATTGCAGATATTAATGCTATAGAAACATGTATTTTAGATAAAAACAGAATTTTAAGAAATGAGGATAAAAAAACATATAGAGAAATAGAATATGAAACGAGTTTTATTTTTCCTGATGGCAATGGAGGTTTTATCTTAAAAAAGGAAGGGTTTTTTGTTGGAGAAGGAGATTATGCGATTTATGATGGAGGTGTTTTAAGTGATATAAGATTAATAGAATATGTGTATTATAATCAAACCATTAAAAATATATATCACATAAAGCATTTAGAATTTATTAAAGAAACTATTGATAATTATGATATTGCCTTTATGCCTTTATCTCTTATAGAACTTATCTATCCCGCTAAAATGCCCACAAAAGATTATTTTCCATTTATAGAGTTTGATATAGATACGGAAATACAATTGCCCCTAACAACCGAAGAAAAACAGCATGTAAATGAAGAAACTTATCTTATAAAAATGAGCGATGAATATTGGTTTTATTGTATTTTTTGGTTAGATTCACAGAAAATGTTTATAGCGTTGGAGTATAAAGACTACTATTTCAAACAAGTAGGTAAAAATTTACATTTATTTGAAATAATAACTCCTAATACATAAAATTAGAGTTTGATTATTATATACTTGACTATCTAAGATTTTAGTAATGTAATCTCCTGTTTTGTTTTAAATATAAAACTTTATGTTTTTCCCATGATAGCAAAGAAACAAACTTACTTCTCTCAAAGCGTATTTTAAGGGCAGAATAAACCTTCTCCAAATGTATAAATCACATTTAATATTGCTTAGTAGATTCTATTTAATCAAAAATAATACCATTTACCTTTTATAAAGGACTTATTTATATTATTCCTTCATCTCTTAATATCTTTACTCTACTATACAAGGGTATATCTTAAACCATAATTAATTAGCCAAACAAACAATTGTAAAAATACGAGGAGAATCTAGGTAAGTAATAATATATGAAGCTTATTTCTTTATATTTTCTATGCCAAACGATTTAGTTAAATTTTCACAAAATATAGCCATATATAAAGTAATTATAAATTATAATGAGTTATAAAATAAATATCAAACATCACAATTAAGCCTAGATCGCATATACAAACACAAAAGATTCTAATAAAGTTATAGATATATAGAAAAAACATAATCATATAGAATCTATACAAAAGTATTGAAGCAAAATAAAAGTGAAATAAATAAGAAAAATCAGATACATAAGCACTAACATTATAATCTTTAGAGCAATTAAACATAAATCTTAACTAATTGATAATATTATTCCTTAATAAAATACTCATTTAACATAAAAGAATTATTTTAATATTATAATATCAATATGGAATTTAATAGTAGCATTAATGCCATAAGGAATAAAATAAATCTATAAACAAAAAAGTTTTTCACAGTTACTTCAAATTATGCAACTATAAAAGCAGGTGTAGTAGAAGTAATAATAGATTCTAATGGACTTATGGTGAAAGATAGAGAGATAAAGAGCGAGTAAAAGGCTTTAAGGGTATCAAGAAATCAAGGTAAAACACGAATAATAAAAAACAATATACAAGAAAGTCCTAATATAAGACTTTTAGATTCTAGGGGCAATCCATTAAAAAATCAAGATTGTAAACTTTTTGCAGTGCTAAATAATAAATATGCAATCAACACTATTTTTACTACCAATTAAAATGGGGGAAGTCTCTCTAAATATAAAAGAAATTTTCAAACAGGGGACACATGGACTTAGAATACGACTAAATCATTCAGCTACTATAAAGATATTATCATGAATAATCACATATATGCTAAGAAACTATAAATATGGGCATTAGTGCAATATAAGACTAAAAAAGACTTCTAGTTATTAATATAGATAGTAGTGCTATAACCAAGAAAGAACCTTTTTAATAAAAATGTAAGCACATTATAATATAAATGAATCTAGTAACAATACACAACACAAAAATATCCAGCAAAAAAAGTAAAACACAATAGGGATATATAATATTTAAAATACAAAAATATAGATGAACTGATAAAAATCCTATAAAAAACTTCACTATTTAACTGCAAGATATTAATCGATTTATCATTATAAGAGATGATAATGGACGCTAAATTACAGGTGAATTAATCACAATAAAATATAAAGATGAATGAGAGCATAAGCAAGTTGAATTATTTGCGTATATGGAAAAAGCAAAACCAAAAGTAAGTTTAAATATACAAATACAAGAAATAAGTTACAGCATTATATATGATAAGAGTAAGAAGCAAAAACTACTTAATCATACAAATTTTCCAAATATTGTTATATATATAGTTACTGAATTGTTTTTTATTCTTATTTTGAGTACGATAAGAATAATTTTTAATATAGACAAATGGATATTAAGAATCTTAAGATATAGTGGGTAATATCAAGAATAAAAACATATATTACAAATAAATATATTAAAAAAGATAGCAAAAAAGATAAATTTTTGCTCATTAAAGAAGTTAAGCTTAGATTCTTTATTTAAAGACATACAAAATGTTTTTAATAATTATAAAAAACATAAATGGATGGGGACATATCCTAAGCAAAATCAAGGTATAGAAAAGAAAAATGAGATGATGGTTGGCGGAGATTTTGACAATAAGGATTCTATATTACTTAAAAAACTAGATAAAACTTACAAAAAGTTTTATATAATATATAAACATGATACAAGACAATAAGCTTAATGAACTCCCAAATAATGAATATAAGTATAATAAGATTTTAAGCTATTTTGATTTAAGTTTAGAGTTGCTAGATTGGGAAAAGCTAAATAAAAAAGCAATACCTGTTGGTGCTGGAACACCATATGACTATTTGAGTGATTATATCCAAAATATTGTATATTAAGTAGAAGTAGCTGAAAAATATAATTATTATGTATTACTATATGCTGATAAAAAAGATTTTAATATTAATAATATAAGTAATATTAAAATAGGTGTAAAGTGGCATACAAATCGTTATACTTTAGGAACAGACATTATTGTCATTAAAAAATTACCAATTTTTTGACTAGAGATAAGAATATCTAACATGCTATGATATATAGACTAAATAAACAATAAAGAACAAATACAAAAACTAAATAAAAATTCAAAATTAGCATGTGTTAATCATATATATTTTATTAATCAAACAAAAATTAAAAACTCAAAAACATATTTAGATATAATACAAAGATTATTGTATATGATAAAATTTGTTCTTATAAAAACAAAGTGTTGAAAAAAGGAGTTTATATGGCAATACATCTACCCGATAATCAAAAACAAGAGATTCTGCAAAATGCTAAAGTTATAGTTATTGTAGGATTAAGCCCCGATGCAAGTAAAGCAAGTTATCAAGTTGCTTCTTTTTTGTTAGAAAAAGGATATGAAATTGTGCCAATTTATCCCAAAGGTGGTTATATTCTTGGCAAACAAGCCTAT
>JARIAP010000133.1 GCA_029257755.1 Helicobacter sp. | reverse complement strand
AAATTTATAAATTCTTCAGCTCCCAGTTGCTTAAACGCAATAACCAAATGGAGCGGGAAACGGGACTCGAACCCGCGACCCTCAGCTTGGAAGGCTGATGCTCTAGCCAACTGAGCTATTCCCGCACAAAAACAATGGTGGTGAGTCGTGGATTCGAACCACGGAAGTCGGAGACAGCAGATTTACAGTCTGCCCTCGTTGGCCACTTGAGTAACTCACCACAATGTTAAAAACTGGTCAAACACTGATATTAATTCAAAGTTTAAAACTTAAATATTATAAAAAGAGTTTGATAAACAAAATGGAGCTGGTTAAGGGACTTGAACCCCCGGCCTGCTGCTTACAAGGCAGCTGCTCTACCAACTGAGCTAAACCAGCATAAATTTAAATATAAATCATATTTAAAAGGTGTAATTCTATCTAAAAAAAATAATAAAGTCAAGATAAAAAGAATTTATTTTTATAAATTTATAAAAAATCATAGAATAATGTAGTTTATATTGAAATAAATGAATAGCCAGTTATTGGCTCAATAAATATATAAGAATTACCTACCGCAATTTTTTGCATAGTGTTAATTTCATTAATTTTTTGACCGCACAATACTCTACTAAAATCACTAAAGTAAAATCTAAATGTGTCTCGTTCTTGACATATTGAAGGTTGTTGTAATGCTAATATATCAAGTTTATTGCTTTCATGTAACCTAAAGTCAAATAATGCGTTATCCTTACAAAAATTAGTAATGTTTGTATTATTGTAGCCACTAAGGCATTGAGAATTACCAACATGCAATGCAACTATATCTCCAGCAAGCGGTCGTTTATCAAAATCAGTAGTATTTGCAAATCTTGGCGTATCTCTGTAAATTGATAAACTATTTTTTGTATAAATACCGCTAGTATGAAATTGAATCTGCCAATAAAATGGTTTATAAACATCTATCAATCTTTTAGAATCTACTCTTGAAAATGAATAAATATTACCAAAATCAATATATGCTAAGGTAGAACTATCAATAAGAGACAAAAGTCTAGTATGTTTTAGAGCATATAATGTAGTTAAAATTGAGCGAGAATTATTTGGTGATGAAAAAGAATAAGAAAGCCAAGCACATGATGCTATAATGCTTAAAATAACAATATAAAATACAATATCAAGTAATCTCATATTTGCAATATAGATGTAAATAGTCTTATCTATTGTGCCTTTTGTTGTTGTGCGTTACCACCACTAGCAATAATTTGTGCAATTTTATCAAAATCTATTTGAAGTGCAAAATTTTCTTGATAATCAATAAAATGATAAAATCTGTCTGTAGTTGTGTATATATACCCCAACATTTGAGTTTTATCGCGTCTCATTAAATTATCTTTAAAGTATTTTTCAACATCACTTAAAGATTGATCAAATACATCGGTTCCAGGAAATCTACGACCATTTGATATAACTAATCTTATTTTATTGCATTCTATACCCTTTACTTTTAACATATACAATGTTTCAATCCATGTTGTACTACTTGGTTCAATTGATAATAATCTAATATTGTATCTTAATAAATGTTTTTCATAATGTATATTATCTGTAATCCTACCAACTAATCCCTCCTCTTCATATTCTTTATTAAATTTAGTAATTTCATCATTCATAATTTTTAAGGTTGTATCAATACTTTTTCTTTTAACTTTATATTTTTCTTCTAAAGTTAAATCAGCTGGATCTATAGTTGATTTTGGAAGTGCTACATGTAAGCTACACCTATCTTCACGACAAAAATCCAAATATCTATAAACATTGTTTAAAATATCATCTGTATGTGTATTCCAATCTGGAATATAAAAAGCAAATGGCATTTCTTTTTTATTCATTTCTTTTTTTGATTCTGCAACCAAATATCTTAAATAAACATATCTATAAGAATCAAGCATATTATATATTGTTTTATCTTCTAATGGAAGTATTTTGTTATACCATGATGGCTCAACTTTAACAACTTTGTTTTCCCAATCAACTGGATTTTTTATAAAAGGACGATTTGCTCTAATAGGTCCAGCCACAGAGTTACTCATTTCTATAAAAGGAATTTGGGGATCATTTTTTATATAACGATAATGCCCATCAAACGACATGATATAATCTGGCGTTTGAGAACAAAAATGGGTAATGAGTTTAGAAAATGGGATTTTTGCTAAAACATATGGTTCTATTTCGGCATAATCATATTCAACTCTACCATTTTTTTCAATATATTGCAAAAATATTTTAGCAAATGAACTAGTATTAGCAGATGAAAGACATAATAATTTAATTGCCATATTGTTTTAATCTCCCTATTTTTTGATATTATAACATTAATTTATGCTTTTTTATAATAATATCATTTTTTTTTAAATTATAGCCAATTATTTTATATATTAGTTAAAATATAAAACAATATAACTATGTCCTAATTAAGTAATTCTTTATAAAATTTTGCTATAATTTTATAAATAATTGTTGCATTAGGAGCTAATTTAGTTATGAAGAATAAGGCTGATTTTTTGGTTGATTTACCAGTGGTTTTTTCTGTTGTTAAGGCTGAAGAACTTGTAAAAAGTGCAAATGAATTTTATGGAACAAATATAATTTTGCCAGAGCCAGGAAGTAAGTTTGACGCAAGAACTGAAAGGGGAGTGATTCATGAGTTTTATTTATACAAAGTTACGCTTAATAAACTCGATCAAGATGAAAGAAGTTTGAAAAATAATGTTAGTGAGTTTGAAACTATTATGGAAAAAGTAGGGACTTTTACAAATTTATATGATATTATGACTTTTACAGAGACAACTACAATATTTTCAAGTTTAGAAGAATCCGATATCTTTCTTCGTGCCTGTCTAAAGTCAAACTCTGATATTAAGACAAAAAGTGCGTTTTTCTGCACAGATATAGAAATAGACGGATTAGAATAATATCATATATAATTATTAACTAAGTATATTGTATTTTTTAATGCAATTAGTTTACTGAGATTATTTGTTTTTGCAACATTAAGTAATTTAAATGATCTTTTGCAAAATTTTTACTTATATCTTTGTATTTTTTAATTATATAATGTCTTTATGTGCCTATAAAATGATACTTTATTTTTCCGTATATTCTTATCTAGTTTCTTTTTATTTTAAAAATGTATTTTTGATATAATTAAAATAAAATCTCAATGTGGAGTTAAACAAATGAGATATTTACTTTTAACGCGTGGTATGCCTCTTTGCGGTAAAACTACTTGGATACAAGAGTATAATTTACAAAATTATACTCTTAGCCAAGATATATTTAGGAATCTTACACAAAGCCCAATGTTTGATGATAATGGAAATATTGTTATCAACAATAAAAACGATAAAATTGCACATCAAATGCTTTTTATTGCACTAGAAACTCGTATGTTAAGAGGTGATTTTGTCATTATTGAAGATAATCATATATCAAAATCATATTTTAGCAATTATAAAGAAATGGCAAAAATCTATGCATATAAAATTATAATTGTTGATTTTAGTCTAGTTCCATTTGATGTTATAGTAGATAGAAATAAACAAAAATTGAACAATAATATTTATTATAGTGTAGATGAATTACAAAATATGTATAAGGAATTACAAAACTCAACAATACCTATAAAGTGTGATATTATTAGTCCAGATGAAATTACGAAACTCTTAGATATTACACCATTTAATCTAAATGGATATAAAGTAATTCATCATATTGGGGATATACAAGGTTCATATTCTGTGCTTACAAAATATCTAGGTAAAATAAGAGATGATGAGTTTTATATTTTTCTTGGTGATTATATAGACAGAGGATTTCAAAATTACGAAGTATTAAAATTTTTGCTTACTATTATGGATAAAAAAAATGTGTGCCTAATTGAAGGTAACCACGAAAAAAGACTATGGGAATGGGCAAATAATAGAAGTATAGATTCAAAGGAATTTAGATTAAATACACAAATAGAACTTGAGCAAAAAGGATTTAGCAAAAATGATGCAAAAAGATTTTACAACAAATTGATTCCATATTTTTTTTATAAATTTCACGATAAAATGGTTATTTGCACTCATGGAGGACTTTCAAATATGCCAACATACCCAATTCTATTAAGTGCATCTCAAAGCATACATGGAGTTGGTTCTTATGTAAATGTAGATACTATAGCAAAAGCATTTGCAAAAAATACACCAAATAATTTTTATCAATTTTTTGGACATAGAAATAAAGCCGAACTACCAATTTGCCTTTTTGAGAAAAATTTTATTATGGAATCTAAAGTAGAATTTGGTGGCTATTTAAGGGCGGTGCAATTAAATCAACATGGTTTTATAGATAAAAGTATAAAAAACACTTTATTTGTTTCAAAACAAGAAAAAGATGCAAAAAAAGAGTTACAAAAATTTATAGATTTTATTGAAAAAAACAAAAAAGCTAATGTAATAACAAAAGACAATCTATTATTTGTTAATATAAAAACATATTCAAATGATATTATTGAATCTAACTATTCTTTTTATCCCCTTATAGTTGATATAAAAAAATGGCAGATAGAAGCTAGGGGCTATCATTTAAATTCAAATAAGACTAAATCATATAAAGATAATAAAAATGTATTTATAAATTCCTTGAAGTTTCCATTATATGTTGTTAGGAAACACATTGGTAAAAATATAATTATTTCATATAGAAATTCAAAATTTTTTGCATTTAATACAGAATCTAGAGATAATTTACCATATTACATAGATAATAAGGATAAACAAGAAAAAATATCTACAATATTAAAAAATCACTCATACTCCATTGTTATATCACAATTAACAAACAATAAACATATATTGCTTGATGTATTTTCAAATGATTTACTAGCACAAACTTTATCACATAGCGACAAAAAACAAATAGCAAATATAATGGGCTTAGAAATTCAAGGTATATACTGCAATATAGGCAACATACAATCATTAAACAAATTTATAATAGAATTAGATAGATATAATCTAAAAGTTGCACAAGACATAAATAGTAGCACAATTCTATATACATTAAAATATAATGAAACTTTGCAAAAACAAGAAACAATAGAATTATCTTCATTGTTGAATAAAGATAAAAATTTAGATTCTGTTGATTGTTATAATTTTTTAAATAGTTTTTTTGTATTTGATAAATTTGGTAATTTTTTTGAATTACCATCATTCTATAATAATGAACTACAAGCAATTAATCACTTTATAAAAATTTGGAATGTGCAAGAAAATGTTAGCAAATTGCAATGGATAAATAATCCATTTAGAGAAGCATTTTACTATTGGTTTGAAGAATATATAAAAACAAATAAATGGCGTGATATACCAATAGAATGGATACAAAACAAATTTCTACATTTTTTATATACAAGTTAATATTAATAAGGAATATTATGGATAAAGAAAATCGTATTATTGTATTAGGTATTAGTGGTGGTAGTTCTCTAGAACTTAGTTTTCATTTTATAAAAAGGTTTCCATCTAATATTATGCTTTATATAGTGCCTAGTAAAAATGCAAGTATAGTCTGTCAAGCTGAAAAAAAAATACATTTAATTAATCATATAGGAACTCTTAGAACACACAATATTGAAATTCACCAAGATATTACAAGCAAACTTGCAAGTGGTAGTTTTAGGTTTGAATCTTGCATCATTTTACCAACAAGTAGCAATACTTTGTCTTGTATTGCTAATGGCTTACAAAATAATCTTTTAACAAGGGTAGCGGCTGTTTGCCTAAAAGAGAAAAGATTGCTTATACTAGGAATTAGAGAAATGCCATTAAGCTCAATTCTATTGCATAATATGGAAAAATTGGCTAATAATGGAGTATGTATAGCACCGCCTATTGCCGGATATTATGGAAATATATCTACCTTAGAATCTATGCAGGATTTTTTAATAGGAAAATATTTTGATCTACTTGATATAGAACATAATTTATTTGATCGTTGGAATGGTGTTTGATTAAACTTTAAATAGATTTTTAAATATAAACATTAGTATTGTAATGTTAAAATAATAATTTATACATTAAAGGTTAGTTATGAGGTTAAATCAATTTATATCTATACATAGCAAGTATTCGCGCAGAGAAGCAGACAAATTAATATTAGATGGAGTTGTAAAAATTAATCATACAATTGCTAATCAACATAGTATAGTGCCTAGTATAGCATTAAATAATCCATCAAAAGCTATAAAGGAATTTAAGGTTTTTATAAATGGTAAAAAACTTTGTTATGATAAAAAAAGGGGATATACCGCTATAGTATATCATAAACCAAAAGGCGAACTTGTAAGCAAAAAAGATTCTTATGGCAGAAAATTAATTTATGATAGCATTGATTCAAAGTATTCTCACTTTATGCCTGTTGGTAGACTTGATTTTGCTAGTGAAGGATTGCTTATACTTAGTGATAACAAGGAAGTAGTAAGTAAGCTAATGAATTCATGTATGAATAGAATCTATATCATAAAAATTGATTCTAATATAACACAGAACATGATTAATGCAATGAAACAAGGATTAGAATTAAAGAATGCAAAAGCTGGTGGGCATCCTTTAAGTAAAATTAAGCAAATGAATTTTATGCCTATGGAATTTGAAATAATAAAAAATTCAAATATATCAAAACTTAAAGTATGTATAAAAGAAGGAAAAAATAGAGAATTAAGGAGATTTTTTGCATTTTTTAATGCTAATATTCTTGATTTAAGGAGAGTTAGTTATGGCTTTGTAAATCTTAATGCACTTCCTGTTGGAAAAACTAGATTTTTTACCAAACAAGAATATGCAGAGTTAAAAAGATTTATAAAAAATAAAAATGACAAAGATTTAACATATTATAAACAATTAAATGATTGTTAAACATTTAACTTTGTATCATCATATTCACATTTATATCTATTAAGCAAAATTCTATCTTGCACACCAAAAACATTTGCTATTGATTCTAATATAGAATCAGAATTTTCATCATTTGATATATTTTTAAGTCTCTTTGTTGGAGAATGCAAGAATTCATTAAATGCACTATGCAAAAGTTTTTCTACATTATTTCTTAATGCCTCTGGTATAAATCCTTTTTTAATTGCCCTATCAATTTCTTTAATACTTGCTAGTTTTGCTTGATGACGCATTGTTTTTATTATTGGATCTACACCCAAACTAGACAACCAACATTCAAAATCAATAGTAAATTTACCTACAATTCCCATAGCATTTTTTATATTATCTTTTCTAGCATTTATATGTTCTTCTGCTTTGTTTTTTAAATCATCTACACAAATAACCTCAATATTACTTATATTAGAATCTAATAAAGCTTTTGTATCAAAAGATAAATTACGGGGTATTGATAAATCAAAAAATATTCTATTTTTTGTAGTTTTAAAAATTTTATCCTGTGTTATTATAATTCCACCAGAAACAGCAAAAAATACAATATCATATTGATTTATTTGTTCATGTAAAACATTAAAATCAATTATAGATACAATATCTATAAGTCCCAAGTCTTTCAATTTATCTTCAGCATTTTTTCTTGTGCGATTGCAAAGTGTTGTTTTAACATTATGTTTTATTAGGTTTTTTATACAAATTACACCCATTTCTCCTACACCAACAACAAGAGCATTAAATTCTTTTGTAGAATCTTTATACTCTTTGTTTAAAAAATCAAATGCTATGTTTGTTGCTATAGAAGCAACAGAAACAGAATTTTTTGATATATCTGTCATACTTCTAACACTAGCAGCACATCTAAATGCAAAGTGAAAAAGCCTAGTTAATTCTTTTGAACATAAATTATTATTATAGCTTAATTTATAAGCTTCTTTCATTTGTCCGCTAATTTGCGTTTCGCCTACTACAACAGACATAAGAGAACTTGCAACACAAAATACATGATGGATTGCATTGCGATTTAACTCTATCAAAGCTATATTATGTAATATTTCTTGTGAAATATTTTTAAACTTAGCTAAAGAATTTACTATATCATTGCATATTTTTATAGCAATTTGATTTTTTATATCTTCTCTATCATTTTGTTTTGATAAATCATTTATATCTTTTATAAAAATATATACTTCACATCTATTACATGTAGAAAGAAGTATAGATTCTAATATATTATCAAATTTATTTATTGTGCTTAGAAATTGTATATTTTCATCATTACTAAAATGTAATTTCTCACGCAAAGCAACATTTGTATTTTTGTGTGAAAAGCTTATAACAGCATACATAAAAAATCCCCTATTAAAAATCTCTTTCAATCATGTCAGAAATAATTGATTGTAGTTTTTTGTTATTTATTTTTTTAGAAATTTCAAGTGAAATATTGCCATATTCTATTGCCTTTTGTTTTGCTTTTTGGATTGGTTTACCAAGCAACATATCTTTTAATTCCCTTGATTTATTAGAATCTAATTCTTGTTTAAATGCTCTTTTCAGCCATTCTTTTTTATTTTCATCTAATTCTTTATATAAATATATATATGGTAGCGTTGTTTTTCCATTTTTATAATCACTAAGAGCTGGTTTTCCTAAACTATTGCTATCTTGTGTAATATCTAAAATATCATCTATAATTTGGAATGCCATACCAAGATTTAGCCCATATATATAATAATCTTCATGATTTATTTCATTGTTTAATATAGCTGCACATTGTGAGCTTGCGGCAATAAGACTTGCACTTTTATTTTGTATCATATTTAAATACATTCCCTCATTATCATTAAAACTTTCTTCCAAACTTACATCTTCTAACTCACCGATGCTTAATTGAGATACACTTTTAGATAATATTTGTGCTATTTGTGGAGTAAATCTTGAGAGTTCAAAAAATGCACTTGAATATAATATGTCTCCTAACATAATGGAGTTTTTATTTCCAAATTTAGCATTTAAACTTTGCTTACCGCGTCTTAACCTACTTTCATCAATTACATCATCATGCAATAAAGAAGCACTCTGTATTAATTCTATAATAGCACATAATTTATATGCCTCTTCATTATCAATTATACTTAAAACAAGTTTAGAGCGAAGCATTTTGCCATTTTCTAAATGTTTGTATAAATCTAGGGCAATTTTGCTTTTTGTATTTTCAATAATTTTTAAAGCATTTTTTGAAATCTTATCAAGATTCATTGTATTCCTTGAATTGTGTTGATAATGTGTTATTGTATCATGAAAAAGTATTTATTTGTATTTCAACCTAAATATAGACAAAATATATTTTAAATGAAACTAATAACTAAACAAGGTAAATTAAGAATAAGTATAAATTACTTTTATTCAAATTATTTTGCTATCATTACAGATTAAAACAAATATTTTAGGGTTTATTATGTCAATAGAAAAAAATTTAAATGAAGTAAAAGATAAACTAACAAAAGATCAAAATTTACTTGTAAGTGCATTCAAGCTTGAAACATTTTATAAAAAATATAAAAAAATTATATTTCTTGCAATTGCATTTGTAATAGCATTTGGTGTTTATAAAGGTATTGCAATGTATCAAGAATATAGAATCAAAGTTTTATCAAACACGATATTAAACAAACTTTATGACAATAAGATTATAGGTGAAGATAAAAAAGCAATAGAAAAAGAGCTATTAGATACAAATCCCATCCTTTATGACTTTTATCAATACAATAAATTACAAAATCTAAGCACATTGCAATTAAAAAGCAATGAAAATTTAGCAATACTACAACAATTAAGTAGGTCAAATGATTTATTTATATCATCTTTGGCTTCATATCAATATGCAACATTAACAGAAAATATTCAAATGTTGCAGGATTTTGAATCTAATATTTCACCTATATTGCAAGATAGAGCAAAAATTCAAGTAGCATATATGTATATGAAAGATAACGATATAAAAAAAGCAAATGAAATATTAGATTCTATTAAATCTAATACAAACAATCAATTTACATATCGTATGGCATTATTACTTAAACACTATGGTATTACAAAGCTAAATGCTATTAAAAAAAATAATTAAAATATTAATATGGGTTTGGAATATTACATGAAAAACAAAAATATCATATCATTTTCTTATTTATCTTTGTATTTATTTATATTTTTATGCTTGAATATAGGTTGCGATTCTCAAAAATCATTTAAACCCAAACAAATAGATGGTAAAGTAGAATTTAACTCTAGCTTAAATAAGTCAATAATATCAACAAATAGAGAAAGTGCTAGATTAAAAGATAATACAATCATTACAAATAATGGGATAACAAATGTAGCATTATTAGATAAAGAAAATCTTTTATTTTCAGATTCAAAACAATGGCTAGTTGCAAATGGTTGTTTTGGTCTTACAATTATTCCAATAAAAATACAAACAAACAATATTTTGCTTAATAGAAATAATTCAAAAGATATTAAAACACAAGGTTGTGTCGTATCAGCTAGTATTAAAAACAACATAGTAGCTGGTATTCTTGCAGATAATACGATATTTATATATGATTTAGAAAAAGGCAAAATGATTTTTCAAGAAAAAGGTGAAGCAATTTATGCTATCTCATCATTAAATGCAAACCCAATAATTCTTGATACTTTAATAGTATTTCCAACTCTTGATGGTAGGCTTAATACAATTGACATAAAACAAGGTAAAAGTATAAAAAATATAATTGTAAATACAGATAAATTTTTAAATAATATAATATACTTACGAATAATTAAAGATGAATTAGTGAGTGCCACTAGCAAAAAAATATATACTCTTATAAAAGGTGAATCTTATAGTAAAGATATTGAAATAAGGGACATATATTTTGATGGAATATATATATATGCTCTAAGCCTTAATGGTTTCATTTATAAGTTTGATAAATCATTAGCAATAATCAAATCCATAAAATTACCTTATGCAAATTTAAATGGTATTATAATAAAAGATAACTATTTATATACATTTGAAAATAGTGGTGGTTATCTAATAGAACTAAATTTAGATAGTTTTACATATCAAACCTTTAAACTTAATTTTGGCATGGATAGATGGTTTAGTAAAAACATTACGCTTTTTTATACTCAAAATATATTATATATTAATAAAAAGATTCTAAACTTTAATGAAGTTTTGCAAAAGGTTATGGTTAAATAAGGGAATTAGTATATTACATAATATTTTAATAATAAAGAAAGGAGGCAAAATGTCTAGTGTTATACTATGTGATATTGGCAATTCCTTTTTGCATTTTTATTACGCTGGTAGAATTTGGCGTGAGAGTCCAAACAATATTACACCAAAAAAACAACATATACCAATTTATTATATAAGTGTTAATCCAAATTACGAAAAAAGATTATTAGATTCTCATAAAAAATGCGTAAATCTTGAAAAATATATTGACTTAAATAGTAGCTATATTGGTCTTGGGGTAGATAGAAAAGCTGCTTGTAAGGCTATTAGCGATGGTGTTATTGTTGATGCTGGTAGTGCTATAACAGTTGATATTGTAGAAAATAATATTCATATTGGTGGATATATACTGCCGGGTATAACCTCATATAAAGAGTTGTATCAAAAAATATCACCATCACTTGACAAACAATTAGATTTTAGTGTTAATTTATATTCACCACCGCAAAATACAAAAGAAGCAATAAGTTTTGGAATCTTAAAAAGTATTTTACTCATGCTAAAACACACAACACAAAGCAAAAAAATGTATTTTACAGGTGGAGACGGAAAATTTTTTGCAAAATTTTTTGAAAATAGTATATTTGACAATACACTTGTATTTAAAGGTATGCAAAAAACACTTAAAGACATTGAAAAACAGCATAATTAAGGAGACTATAATATGCTAACTATCGCATTGCCAAAAGGAAGAATTGCAGATGAGTCATTAATTCTTTTTTCAAAGATAATAAATAAAGAAATAATTTTTTTAGATAGAAAATTAGTTTTAGAAGATAAAGATTATACTTTTTTGTTAGTTCGCAATCAAGATGTGCCCACATATGTTTATTATGGTGCGGCAGACTTAGGAATTGTTGGTTTAGATGTGCTTGAAGAACACAATGAAATTGATGTTATTAGACTTTTAGATTTAGGTATAGGTAAATGCAAGGTTGTTGTAGGTAGTAAATGTGGCAACCCAATTAATTATCTTAAACCATGTATAAGAATAGCAACAAAAATGACTAATATAACACAAAAATTTTTTTCCACAAGAGCTATTGCTGTTGATGTTATAAAGCTTTATGGCTCTATTGAGTTAGCCCCATTAGTAAATTTAGCTGATGGTATAGTTGATATTGTAGAAACTGGAAATACTATGAAACAAAATAATTTGCAAATTGATGAAGTAATTATGGAATCAAGTGCTTATTTAATAGCAAACACTAATAGCTTTTTTGCAAAAAAAGATTCTATATTATCACTACAAACAAACCTTAAAAATATTATTTATATCAAAAAATAATAGCAATAAATAAAAACATTTCTTGCATATTTGTGAATCACCCGCTTAAACAAGTGAGTTCTTCCTTACTCAAATAAGTAATCCATGCTATACAAAAGATTTTTTGTCTATAGTTTCATAGGTTATTCCTAACCCAAACGACTTT
>JARIAP010000069.1 GCA_029257755.1 Helicobacter sp. | reverse complement strand
AAATAATGAATTTGTAGATAAAGAACAAAATACATTTTTTATGCGCACAGAGATTAGTGGTGATATAGATAAGGATAAGTTGCTTAAAGAAATTCGTTCTTCATTAAATTGTGAATCAGAAATTACTCTTTGTTCACAAGAGAAAAAATCAATTATTATATTTGCTACAAAAGAAAATCATTGTCTTGGTGATTTGTTAATAAGATATAATAGTGGCGATTTGAATGCTAATATATCAGCAGTGATTAGCAATCATTCAAAACTTGAAAAACTAGTGCAAAAGTTTGACATTCCATATTTTTATATAGAATCTAATGGCATATCAAGAATAGAACATGAAGAAAAAATTATTGAATGTTGCAACAGATTAAATCCTAATTTTTTAGTTTTAGCAAAATATATGAGAATTTTATCTCCTAATTTTGTAAAAATATTTAATAACAAAATTATAAATATACACCATTCTTTTTTACCTGCTTTCATAGGTGCAAACCCATATAAACAAGCATATCAAAGGGGCGTAAAAATAATTGGTGCAACAGCACATTTCGTAAATGATAATTTAGATGAAGGTCCAATAATTTCTCAAGATATAATACAAATCAATCATACATATACTTGGCAGGATATGCAAAAAGCTGGTAGAGATGTAGAAAAAATAGTGTTAGCTAGGGCATTAAATCTAGCATTAGAAGATAGAATCTTTTTGCATAATAATAGAACGATAGTATTTTAGTTTCTAATTTGTAGTCATAGACTTTATGATATTAATAGAATCTTCATAATTAGTCATTTTTACAAGATTTTTAGGTATTTCATGCCCTAACATTTCCCATTGATTCATATAATATTTAATTATCATATTGTATTTTAGTTTGTCTTGTAAATAATAGCTTAATGCGATTGCAAGATAGATTCCACTATCATTTTTATACTCATCATCATTTAATATCCATAATAACAATTTTCTAGCCTTAACTAATGAATTATCTATTGTATAATACATTTTTATGTGATTTGTATTAAAATTATAAAAAAAATTATATATATTGATTTTGTTAGGTTTGTTTTCCCATGATATTCTAATTGCATTAAACGATTGTATTTTTATTTCATATAATTTATTATTTCTTTTTAAAGTGGTAAAATCTAATTTTATAAAGTTATGCAACAATTTTATATCACCCATATTACTTGTGTATTTACTGCATTCTTGATCATTACTAAATGCAAATACATTTATACTTAAGCAAAATATAAATAACATACAAACTTTTTTAATCATATTGCCCTCATTTAGATTCTAAAAACTTATTTCTAATCTTATTGTAGCGTAATTTGAGTTTGATATTTGTTCTATAAATTCTTTTTGTCTATATGAATACATATAACTTAACGAAATTCCACGCCATGCAATGATAGCCCCAATTTCTGCTTCATATACGAATCTATTCAAATTAAGCTTACTTTTATAACCACCTATTGTATTGCCTTCTAAAAATATATTACGACCAACTATTTTTTCTGATATACCACCAATAATGTAGATTCTAAAAGAATCATTAATGCTTGTTGAGCCAATATGATTTGTAGTTGCCTTTTGTATTCCAAAATCACCATTCAATCCATAACCAATTCTTAAACGCATACCAACTTCAAGATGTGTGTGAGCATTTCCCAATGCTATACTTGCATATGGTAATAAATCTATTATATTATTAATTATTCCAAATTTATAAATCCAATTATAATAGGCATTAAAAATAAATTCATTTTTAATTTGATTGTGCCAACCTGCAAGATGGTAGTAATGGACTAAATCATGAATCATATCTTGTGCTTCTTTTGCAAATGCGTATTCACCAACTACACCAAGATTAAGAGATATTTGTTCCATAAAATTACTTGTTCTATTTTGTGCCATTATATTTGTATATAGATAACCACCATAAGGTGCATCATTTAAAGGTGGGTTTAATGTAAATTTTGCTGATGGTGTATATATTTCTTGACCTATTGAAATGCCAAATGCTTGAACTCTTTGCTTTGATAATAATGAAAATAATGCTATATATTTAATAAAACTATCATCAAATTCTTTAGAAACATAGCTAAGATTATGTCCTGCTGTATAATATCTATCATAATTTGTTGGTTCAAAATATGCATCATTATCACTTGATAATGCAATGTGATGTCTGTTATATGGTATTACTTCTTGTGTATAAATACATTTTAAAATCAATAAAATACACAATAAGTATTTATATGATATTTTCATAATATATCCTTAAATTACACTAAATAATACTTAATAATAGTCTTAAAGATTGAATACTTGCTGCATTTTGAATAAATATCCTAGAATCTTTTTCATCAACTTTTTTATTACTTTGTTTTAAATAATTTTGACTTATGACACATGGCAATTTATTTTTTATTAGAACACATGTAAAAACCATGCCAACTGGTAGATTTAAAAAATTATTTTTACTTAAATCTTTTGCCGCTAATCCGCTTGTAGCAATAGCAACATCTGCTTGAAATAAATTTATAGCCCCCTTTGCCATAGCTTTAACACATTCTTCTGAATATACCCCATGAGTTTCTAATATAGAATCTTTAATTCCTAGGATATTTTGCTTTGATTCTATGCTATATGTTGTTATACCTCCTTTATATACCAAACTAGCACCATTAATAGAGGTAATCATAGAGCTTAAAACACCACCTGTGCATGATTCTACTACACAAAGACTTAGATTTTTTTGTTTTAATTTTTGCAATGTAAATTCTATTATATCTCCTTTTAGTAATCTATCTGCAAAAAGAGATTCTAAAATTTTAAAAAAATTATATAAAGATGATTTTTTACCTTTTGCAACAATACCATATTCTTCATTGTTTTGCTTAACTTCATAATTTGCTAAATATAATTTTACATTACATTCATTTGCATAACTAGAAACTATTGTTAATGTGCTATTTTGTTCAAATCCTAAAACTTCGAAATATACTTCAATTTCATTTGTTGTATTTTTAAGGTTATTTTGTATGTTTGATTCTATTTCCTTATGTTTTGTTTCTTTGCTTTCTTCTTTCTTTTTAGTTTCTTTATCTGTTTCTCCCCTACTAATAATTCTAATTGATTTTTTTTCTATTGTTTGTGATATAGGTTCTAT
>JARIAP010000059.1 GCA_029257755.1 Helicobacter sp. | reverse complement strand
AGTAATAAATCTAATAGCTAGGGCTAATCCACTACCAGCCCCACCAAAAGAAATGCTTAAAAACAATCAAATTGTATTTAATCTACCGATAAAATACAATATAAAAGAATACTATAAACATAGGTAAATATAGTTTATTTATAAAGTTTAAATATGGTGTTTGTAAAATATTTGATTGTATATAAAGCTATATAGATAATGCAGTAAAAATAAATATAGGGACATATTAAGCTTTCTAATATACTTTGATTATAATCTCCAAAAAAACAAAATAATATAATGGATATAAGACCTAAAATTCCAACAAAATAATTAATAATATATAAAAAAACAAGGAATATAAGAGTCATTATTCCTTGATAAATAACATTTAAATGATATATATCAAAATTCATAAATCCTAATGCTCCAGCATAAAATATAGAACCAAGCAATACTATAATAATTGCATGTAATAATTTAAATCTTATAGAATCTAATATATTAAATAAAGCATAATATTTACATGAATGTTTTGTTTGGTGTATGTTTTTTATTATAATTTTTACACATATCATAACTATAAGTAAAGTGCATAGATAACTTGTTTTATCAAAGAATGAATAAATAAATTTTGCTATGGAAGTTTCTTCAAAAATAGGTATAAAACAACATATAGACAATAAAAGCCAAGATATATAAAAATATTTTTGTTTTTTTGTATATATTTTTACATTAATATCATCGTTGTTTATAAATATTATTTTATTTAGCATTATAAATAGTATTCCAATAATGCTAATGCTAGTTTCTATCATTATTGTTTCCTGTTTTAGTTTTTATTAAAGACAATATGGAGCTAATTTTTATTACAACATGCTTAATTGTTTTTCTTTCATAAGTATATGCTATATGCAAATTATTGTTATTATCTATTGCTACTGATGGGTAACTTACTTCTGTGCTTTGTTTTTTATTATCATTTTCTTTTATATCAATTGTTGTTAAATATTCAAAAATTCCTCGTTGTTTATCCTTTAACCAATATATACTTATAGCTTGACGATCTCCAGCCCTTATATTTTTTTCTTTAAAAATTGGATTATATTTTCCGTCATTATGTATTAGTATTACTTCATTTCCTATATTAATAAGCACTATAGAGCTATCATGATTATGTATATTGCTAGTGATTATCTTGCCCCATTCATTACCATAATTATTACATGTTTGAAAATATGTATTTGTATTGTATCTATTGTTTGTTCTAAATAAAGCTACACATTCTTTATTATTGATTTGTGCTATACTTGGTTGTAATTGTGCTTTTAAATTATTAATTTTTTTTGATAAAATCATATTGCTTTTAGAATCAAAATATAAAATAAGTGGAAATTTATGCCACATTTCATGTGCAATTGGCAAATAAAATCCACCATCATTTAGAGCTAAAGCATGTGTTCTAACAAGATTAGAATAGTTAGCAAATGGACTTAATTTTAACTCGCGTACATAATGGATTTTTTTTAATGTATTATCAAAATAGAATTGATATATTCTTGAAGTAGCCCACCCACCAAGACTAACTCCCACAACAAACAAATGCACTTTGTTGTTGCTATCTTTAAATACAATAGGATTTCCTAGTTTTTTTATGAATCTACCGCTAAATTTTGATAATTGTTTTGTAGTGAGTAATACTCTAGTATTTTTCCATTCTTTATTTGTATTTAAATCTAAAAAACTTTGATATATCTTTACATCTCTTGCACCTTCTTGTGTTCCAGCATAAAACAACATCATAAGAGTAGAATCTTTTGCAACTAATGCACTTGCATGGGCACTAATTTCTATATTTTTTATCAAATTAGATTGTATTATAATATTATTATCCGTATTTACTTCTTGTATGGGTTTTTGTTGATTTAGCATTATAAAACTAGATTTGATAGTTATTAAGGTATCTTTTCTTTGTATAATACTTATGCAAATAACAATGATGCAACAACAACTAAAAGCAAATAAAAGATATTTTTTACACATTAAATAAAACTCAATTGTTATTGATTATTGTTTAGTCTTTAAATATGTGTTTTCATAGATGGTGTAACTAATGATTGTAACTTTAATGTTGATTTATCAATTATTTTATCAAATAACATATCAATTTTATCTTTTTTAAGCCATATAGCTTCATCAACATGGCTAATCCTTTTTAGCTCCTCTATAGCATCATTCATGCTCCCAATTTTATCTATTAATCCTAATTCTAATGCACTTTTAGCACTAAATACTTTTCCTTCTGCAAACTTTGTTGGATCATTTGTATTCATTTTTCCTTTTCTAGCCAACAATACATCACTATAAAACATTTTGTATTGTTCCATAACTAATTTTTCTATAAAGTCTTTTTCATTTTTGTTCCAAGTCCTCGTGATAGTTCCTATTTCTTTGTATTCACCAGCACTAAAACCCTGCATTTTAACACCAATATACTTCATTGCTTCCTCTATATTTGGTGAGCTAAATATTACACCTATAGAGCCTATCAATGCACCTCTATTTGCATATATACTATTTGCATACATACCAGCATAATATGCACCACTAGCCATTAATGATTGTGTATATGCTATTACAGGTATTTTTTCACTAAGTTCTTTTATCATGTCAGCTATTTCAATGCTTGCACCAACTCCACCCCCCGGAGAATCTACAAGCAATAATACACCTTTAATATCTTTGTTGTTTAGAACCTCTTCTATTTGTTGAGCTATACTATCACTTTCATATATTGGAAAATTAAGTGAAATTTTAGCTAAATTAGGATTTTCTTCTATATCTGTATCTATTGACAATATAATTACAAGTATTATAATTATAAATAATACGAAAATTTTAAAGTACTTATTAATAAAATCTAAAATATGCTTTATGAAATTCCATACATTAATCATATACAACCTTAAATTAAAATATTTTTAAGATTATATCTAATTTTAAATAAATATATTAAGTGGATTTAGATTCTATAATAAAATAATATTTTTTGTATTAAAATAACTCAAATTACAAACAAAATAAATTTTTTTTGTTAAACTTACATTTATTATTTTATTTTTTTTGGAGGTTATTATGTTTTCTACATATACATATAAAGGTTTTTTGAAATATTTTATTATGGCTTTTTTAAGTAGTATTTTTGTATTTACATTTATTGCTTGTGGTGATTCTAATGCAGATTCAAAAAAAGAAGATATAGATAATAAGATTAGTTATTTAGATGAAATAAAAAAGAATGATAAAATAAGAATAGGTGTGTTTAGCGATAAACCACCATTTGGGTATTTTGAGAGTGGAGTTTATAATGGATTTGATGTTTATATAGCAAAAAGATTTGCAAAAGATTTGCTTGGAGATGAAAATAAGGTAGAGTTTATACCTGTTGAAGCAGCTGCTAGGATTAGTATGCTTAAAGCAAATAAAGTAGATATAATCATGGCAAATTTTACAAAAACTGCTGATAGGGAAAAACAAGTTGATTTTGCAAATCCTTACATGAAAGTTACACTTGGAGTTGTTAGTAAAAATGGAGATATTACAACAGAAGATCAATTGAAAGGTAAGAAACTAATTGTAAATAAGGGGACAACCGCAGACATATATTTTAGCAAAAAAAGTGATATTGAGTTATTAAAATTTGAACAAAATACAGAAACTTTTCAAGCTTTTTCACAAGGAAAAGGAGATGCTTTATCACATGATTCTACAATGCTTTATGCATGGGTTAAAGATAAACCAGAATATAAAGTTGGCATTCAATCATTAGGAGATCAAGATGTTATAGCACCTGCCGTAAAAAAGGGTAATAAAGAATTGTTAGATTGGTTAAATAATGAGATTGATACATTAAACAAAGAAGGTTTCTTTAATGAGGCATATGAAAAAACTTTATCTAATGAATTTGGTAGTGAAATAACTCCTGACATGGTTATATTTACTGATAAATAAATTATTTAAAGGTGATTGCACATGTGGCTATAACCATATTGCAATCATGCGTTACACTAATAGAAATTTTTTTTACTTTAAAATACTTAAATTTTTTCTTGTTTAATGCTACAAATGGCTTACCATTTATATTTTTAAATATGCAAATATCATGAAACGACAATGATTTACCAATGCCAACTCCTAAAGCCTTAGAACATGCTTCTTTTATAGCCCAAAAACTAGCAATGGTATTTTTATTAAAATCATTTAAACAAAAATTTTCTTCAATATTTTTTAAAAGCTGTTTATATTCTCGTATATATGTTTTTTTATTTTGTTTTGTAAAATAGCATTTTTTTGTATTCAAAGGAAAATGTGTGGGGATTTTATTTTTACAATTAGATTCTTTATTGTGTAGAGAATTGTTTATTGTAGGTTGTTTATATGCTATTAATATTTCATTTGGTAATAAAAATTTATATAAAAAAGTTATACCAAATTTTTCTAATATTTTTTTAATTCGTTCAATAGATGTAATATCTATACCAACTTCAATATTCACTAAATTATACTTATATATTTATGAAATTATGGTTGTATTACAATATTTGGAAAAACAAACCCTATTATGCTACTATCTGTTAATATAGCATTTACACTTGCAGTTAGTTCGGTTGCAAATTTTTCTCTACCTTGTCTACTTTGTAAGTCAGTTTTCAAATATCCACTTACAACATCTATTACAATAGATCTTACAATATCTAACTTACTTTCTAATTCTTTAAGTGCGGATTTATCTGCAACTATTATTGTTGCATCAAACTTTATATATCCCGCTGTTCTTAAGTCATCAGGGTTTGATGGTTTTAGCATTGCTATAAATTCTTTTTCAATTTGAAAAAAATTATTAGCATTTTTTAAAATTGAGTAATATTGGCTTTCATCTTCAGCATACATTAATGAAAATGCAAACAATAAAGTAAAAAGTATTCTTTTCATAATTTCTCCTTTAAATATCTATGGCTCATAGCTCATATCTGGGATTATAATCATTTTTGCAAAAAAAGTTGCTTTTATTATTGATTTATTAAATTCTTCATTTAATCTTTTTGTTATTTGGGATTCTAATATTCTTCTATCTCCATTACTTTGAAGTTGTAAATAATTATAATCACCAACAGATTTTTCTATAATTTTTGAAATTTCATCTTGTTTTTTTATTAAGAAATCAATATTTTTTTGTGAATCAATATAAAGAGTAATTTTATATTTTGCATATCCACCTATTATATCATTATTATCATTTTTTTCGCTTACTTTTAGTTTTGTTTTAAAATCTTTTTTTATTGTGTATTCTATGCTTTTTGCATATATTGGAATTGTAATAAATACAGAGAAAAATAATAAAAAAAACATGTATTTATATATATTTAAAATATTCATATATTTCCTTTGCAAAAAAACTATAAGCAATATTTAGTGTTATGGTTGTATTATAAAGTTTGGAAATACAACCGATGCTATTTTTCCATCTGTTAAAATAGAATTTAAACTTGCAACTATAGAACTAACAAGTTTTCTTCTTCCTTGAGAACTTTGTAGCTCTGTAGCCATAAAGGCACTTGTAGCATCTGTTATTACATTTCTAACTACATCAATCTTTGCTTCAATTTCTTTTACCGTGTTTTTATCTGCTAGTAAGAATGTAACACTAAATTTTGCAAAACCTGCTCTACTTAGGTTTTCTGGATCTTGAGACTTTAGATTCACAATAAATTCTTTTTCTAGTGGCATAATTGCAACAGGATTCTTATAAGCTTCATTTTGCAATAATGCTTGTTGTTCTGGTGTTAAGTTTGCAATTTGTGGGGTTGGTGTAGAACTTTTAGGCTCTTGAGAATCTTCTCCACCCATAAATAGAAAAACTACAACTCCAATGAGTATTAAAACAGCAACTACAACTCCAATAATTATAAAAATTAGCCCTTTACCTTTTTTTTCTTCTGCTGGTTTAGCTTCTTCTTCTGCCATTTTCACTCCATTATTTGCTAAAATAAATTAAACTTGTTTTCCCAAATTTACTTACCTTATTTATATAAAATATACCAATTGATTCACTTACAATGGCAGAACTAATACATTCAATTACTATCATATCTACCTTTTGTAAAAATAAATCATCAAAAGATTCAATGAATCTGCAAATTTTATTATAAATATCTTTAAATCCATCTCTGCAATTAAAAGGTGGGTCAAGATATAGTATGATACCACCATTATATTCTAAAGGTATCGATTGAGAAAATGGTATTATAGCATTTTTTGTATGATAATTATCAATTTTATATAAATTAACACATGAATTTAATATATAAGATTCTAAAATGTCTTTTGATTGAAAAAAATCTTTGCAATATGATTTAATTAATTGATCTTGCATAATGTGTGTATAATTTTGATTATTACAAACTTCGATTTTATTTTTTTTATTTATAAATATATCTATATTATTAGTTAAATTCTTGAAAGCATTGTTATTTTTTTCAAAAAATATAATGTCTTTAGCACCAACCGATAAAGCCTCAAACCCCATTTGCCCACTTCCTGCAAAGCACTCGATAAATGTTTTTCCATATATTTTACTCTGCATTGTATCAAAAAAAGATTTCTTTACTAATGCTTTTGTTGGTCTTGTAGTTGAATTTGATTCTAGATTTAGTTTAATTCCTTTATATAATCCTCGATTAATAATAA
>JARIAP010000055.1 GCA_029257755.1 Helicobacter sp. | reverse complement strand
GTTTGTAGCACCTACTTCAATTACGCATTTATCGCAATTCACTACAAAATCTTTTGCCTCCAAACTAAAGCACAATATCATAGCCATAAAAACATTTTTCATATATTTATACATATTTTTCCTTATGGGTTTTGTTGCTATCTCACAATATTATAGCAATTATTTTTATATAAAACATTTACTATAGGCAACAACTTAATGGCTTTGTCTCTTAACTTATCTTTATTTTAGTATTTATAATATATCATTTTATAATTTTATCAATTTTCAATCAAGAAAACTCTTGCTTCTTAAGCGGGAGATGAATTGCTCAGTCGCGTTATGTATGGCTCTAACTAGATATGACTTATAAGTCATTTTTTTGTAAAATACCTATATGAGTATAAAATATGATAGAAATTTACATTTAGTATTTTTATTACAATATTATTTTATCTTGGTAGTTAATATCGTAAAAAGGTAATAGATGATGAAATTTGTGCTAGAAGTTTTTGAGTAAATAGAGTTAAAAAACAATACAACTAAAAACAAGAGATTAGCTAATGCAAATCACTAAAGGCTTTATATGGAATCTATCTTAACAAAAAACAAAGAGCTTTACTAGAGCATCATTTATCTACAATCAATTATAATATTTGTCTTAACCTTTCTCTCAAATGCTTGAATATAAAGCATTGTATAATGGCAAATTCTTTGTAAAAGTCGCTACACAATACACAAGTAAAACTTGTAATATGTGTGGAAAAGTAAATGATAATTTAAGCCTAGGTGATAGAGTGTTTAAGTGTTATTGTGGAAACATAATTCATAGAGATACCAATGCAAGTCTTAATATCTTAGAGTATAGATTAAAGTTATTTGGGTTAGGATAACCTTAAGGACTATAAACAAAAAGCCTTTCGTTTTAATTAAGATCACTTAGTTTTGAGTAAGGAATCTCCCATTTCTTTAAGTGGGTGTGATTCGCTAATATAAAATAAGCTTAATTAAAAGAATCCCCTAAATCCTACTTGTATACGTGCAAATGTATTTATATTTACATTGCCATTTGCACTTACTCCGCCACCTGTTTCAATAAATATGCTAGCATTTTCAGATGCATTAATATCAGCTCCACCACCTACAAAACACTCCCAAGCAAAAGGTGCTTGAAAAAAATTTTTATTATCTTGTTTAAATACACCAAAACCACCACTAATAAACCCATAAAGTCTAACTATATTAGAATCTCTATTATCACCAAAAGTTATTTTATCTTGCAATAAAATGCTTCCACTATTATTATAATTTATACCATAACCAAATAGGCTTATGTAATTTCTCATTACAAAATTTTGTGTTTTTATTAATGGAAAACCTATTTCAATACCACCACCAGCTTGTTTATTATTAAAAGATGTTAATCCTCCAATAGAAAAATTATCTTTTCCATACATATATAATGTAGATAAAAATATGCTAAAACTAATTATTTTGATTTTATTTATCATATAATCACCCCTATATCAAGATATTATGTATATTTATAGATGAAATAGTTAATATAAGATATTATAACAAAATTATAAGTAAAATTACTATATTTTTATTTAAAATACATTATTTTGCATTTGAAACCATAAAATTGAATATGCTAAAGATTGAGTTTTTGGATATTTGTTATCATTTAAAAAAATGTTAATTAATTTTCTTGGAACAAATATTAATTCTATATTTTCACCTTCTTGTATATTGCCACCACCATTACTTTTTTTATCTTTTTTGCTTATTTGTGCATAAAAAAGATTCTGTAGTGCTCCATTCATACCAACATTATTATAAAATTGTGCTATACTATATAATCTATCTGATGTTATATGATAACCACATTCTTCTTGAATCTCTTGCACTGCAATTTCTTTTATATTAATATTTTTATCACATAAACCAGCACAAAGTTCATACATAAATCCATGATTTGGGTTTTTTAAAAAAACACTAACCCTAAATTGTCTTACAAATATAAAGCCATCTTGTTCTTTATCATATAATAAAATGGCAACACTATCAAGAGAATTAGAAACATCCCATACTTTTGTATTGCCTAATTCTTTAAACTTTATTTGTTGTAATTTTACATATTTAGATGAATTTATAGGTGTTTTACTTATAATTTTTGGTATATTTGGTAATGGTAGTGGTATATTATCGCCTTTATAATAAAGCATGTTTGTTTGCATAAAATTTTCCTTTATATTTTTTTATATTATATATCTTCATCATCATTAACATAATCTGTTGTTATTGGCTCTCTTGTTATTATAAATGTGTTATTGTTAAATTTAGTATTTTTTATAAATGATTCTATTTTTTTCTTTGAATCTTGTGCAAATATTAGATAATTTTGTTTATCTTTACCATTCAATTCACTTCTTGGTGTTTTAATTTGTCCTAATGGATTAATTGGTTTGTTATTTTTATATACACCAAAATGCAAATGTGGTCCAGTGCTAAGTCCAGTGCTACCAACATTTCCTATATATGTGCCTTGTCTAACATATACACCAACTCGTGAGTTTTTTGCAATTTTACTCATGTGTGCATAAAGTGTCTTAATCCCTCCTGAATGATTGATTTCAATAACTTTACCATAACCGCCTTTAATACCAGAAAAACTTATTCTACCTTCTCCTGCTGAATATATTGGAGTGCCGGTGAATGCTGCATAATCAACACCATAATGTGGTCTTTTATATCCTAATATAGGATGTTTTCTTCCAGATGAGAATTTAGAGCTTATACGCTTATATTTTACGGGCACAATTAAAAAGAAATTTGCCATTTCCTTACCATCAATATCATAATATCTATTTTTATAACCAAATAAATAATTAAATTTTTTATTAGATTCTACTGCTATAGATTCTATTTCTGGAGAACCAATAGGCTTACCTAATCTATATTTTCTAGTATATATCATAGCTATGCGATCACCTTTTTGAACAATATGGCGAACTTTATATGCTGCTATAAATTCTTGATTTAATTTTGGGTCTTGTGTGGCACTATATAATGCACTAGATGGACCACCACCATCTTGTATTTTAGCAATAACTTTTTGTTGTATTTGTAGTGAAATTATAGGGATTATTTCTATTTTATATTCTTCTTTTTTGAAATCATAATAAATTTTTACTTGTGTATCTGAATTTAATGATAAAAAGGCTTGTAATAATGAGCCTTGAGAATCTCTTAATATAAATATTTCACTATCTGTTTTAATATCTGCCACTAATTCTTTATCTTCTGGGCTAAGATTATAATATGTTTTGTCTGGTATGTTATTTTTTGCAAAGAATCCTAAAAGAGTTGAGCCATATTCCCATTTATATTGTTCTGAATATGTTGCATAAAATCCTTTTTGTTTAGTAGGTTTTAGTGGAATTATTGTATTATCTATTATTTCATTTTGTTTATTTGTTTCTTTTGTAAAATTAACTTGAATTGCATTATTTGCTAATAAACTCTGTATATTGATAAATAAATATATTAAAAAAACTTTTTTGTTAAATAAAAAACCCATTACTATTATTTTCCTTATAAAAACTTCACAAAAAAACTTAAATTATGTTAGAATTTTGGTATTATATTTGCTGATACATATTTATAAGATACAAGCTTATTTTAGGTATCAGGTGAAATAAAAGGTAATTATATCTTTTTTTAGCATATAGTTAACTTATTTCATAATAATAAAGGCTTAAAATGCGAGATTGGATTTATCCTACGCTAGTTTTTGTAATTTTTTTATATGCTATGGCATTTGTTTTATTTTATACATATAAAGGTGCAAGTGGTTATGGTGGTGGAAAATCGCGTGGTGGAACAACTACTGTTGAAAATTTCCAATCAGAAATGAATAAAAAACTTCAATAAGGAACTTGAAATTTTTATTCATAAGCCGATTTATAAGAAAATCTTATTGTAAGGAGACATTATGAAAATTGCTAGTAATGTGGCTGCATCAATTCAACAAGCACAGGCAAGGGATAAGAATAATATAAATACAAATCAAGGCAAAAATATTGATAATAATCAACAAGGGTTTGATAAAACAATTGATGCTTCTAATAAAAAAGATAATGATAAAGTTGCACAAATCAAGGAAGATATAAAAAATGGTAAGTATCAAATAAATTTAAAAGCTACTGCCGATAAAATGGCACAAAGTTTGCTTAATGTATAGTAAAGGCAGAATCTATAGATAATAAGAAATATTATATTTGTGCTATTAAAATATAATATTATATAAATATATTGCAAAATCAAAGTTTCTGTCTGTTTATTATTAAGGTTAAGCCATGATACACACAGAATCTTTACACGCTTATCTACAAGATGCAATAAGCAAACTTAAATTGCTTATTGATTATACAAATAGTGATATAGAAGATATTAAATTAGCAAATCATGAAGTTGTATTTGATAGAGGTATTCTTAAAGCATCAACTATTAGGGAATTTGAACTTGCAAAAAACATGATTGATAATGAGATATTACAGCTCACACAAAAAAATCCACATTTAAAACTTACAGATATTTTAGATGAAAAAGCAAATACTCTTTTATCTAATATGCGTAAAACATTAGAAGAATTAAAAGGTATAAATACTCATTATGCAAGAATGGTTTTTGCAGTAAGTGAATTTTATAGCTCAATAGCAGATAGGCTTATACCTAGAGAAAAAGCTGATTATAAAAGTCGTGTAGAACAAAGTCAATTATTAAAAGTTCAAGTTTAAGGAGGATATTATGGGTGGAATTTTATCTTCATTAAATACAAGCACAACAGGGTTACATGCACATCAATTAATGGTTGATGTAACAGGTAACAATATTGCAAATGCTAGTGATGAATTTTACACTAGACAAAGAGTTATAGTTCATCCAGAAAAACCATTATATTACCAAGATTATAATTTAGGTAGAGGTGTAAGTGTAGATTCTATACAAAGATTACATGATGAATTTGTGTTTTCTAGATATTCAAAGGCTGCAGTAGATCATAATTTTTATGATACAGAATTTACTACATTGCGTGAAACAAGCACATTTTTTCCAGATGTTGAAGGAGTTGGTATATATAATGATTTAGAAGAATATTTTAATTCTTGGAAAGATATAGCACAAAATCCAAATGATACTGCACAAAAGCAAGTTCTTTCAAAAAATGCTATGATTCTTACAAGAAATATGAATGATACAAAAGAAAAGTTAGTTATTCTTCAAAGAAAAAAGAGTGAAGAAGTAGAAGCCCAAATAAATGATGCAAATAAACTTGGCTCACAAATAGCTGAAATTAATAAAAAAATGAAAGAAATGGAAGATAGTCTTACTTTAAAACAAGCAAATGAATTAAGGGATAGAAGAGATGAACTTGAATTTAGATTAAGAGAAATATTAGGCGGAAATGTATTTAAAGCAAAGTTAAAAGCAAATAATTTAGTTGGTTCTCAAGCAGCAGATTTTGATGAAGACTATACTTTTACAATAGGTCATGGTTTTAGCATGATTGATGGTGCAAATTTTCATCCAATAGTGTTAAATAAAACTAACAATGCGGCAGGATTAAATAGACTTTATATAAGAGGGTATGATTTTAAAGATGTAGATATTACAGATCGTATGGATGAAGGTAAAGTTGGTGCATTAATTGATTTATATAATAATGGATATGAAGGAACAAAAGTTGGTAAATTGCAATATTACATGAATTTATTAGATAGTTTTGCAAGGGGATTAATAGAATCTACAAACACAATTTATGCACAAAGTGGGACAGAATCTATAAAAAGCGATATTTTAGAAATAGGTAAAAATGAAGCTCTAAGGGATACAAATTATAATATTAAGATGGGCAAATTTACTCTATACGCCTATAATGCTGATGGTAAAGTGTTAGCAAAAAAAGATATTACAATAAATGTGCCAACTACTATGAATGATATTGTAAAACAAATAAATGCAAATACTGATGACAACAACAATAATAATGCGTTAGATGATTTTGATGACTATTTTACTGCTTATTATGATGATGATTCAAAACAATTTAAAATAACTTCTAAATATCCTACCAAGGGGCTTTATGTTGGATTAAAAGATCATGGAACAAATTTCACTGGGGCATTTGGTGTTAATAGGTTTTTTTCTGGCTATGATGCTTCAACTATAAATTTAGAGAGAGAATATAGGAAAGACCCAACAAAAATTCGCCCATGGCTTATGCCAGTTAGTGGTAACTTTGACATAGCAAATATGATGCAACAACTACAATATGAAGAAGTAGAATTTTATCAAAATAAACTTGATAAAAAACATATGAAATTAAATGAATTTTATCAATATACTACAGGTGCTGTTGCTAACCAAACACAAGAAGTTAAAATAGCCCTTGATACAAAAAAAAGTGTTCTTGAAGCAGTTAAAAAAGAGCATTTAGCAATTTCTCAAGTGAGTGTAGACGAGGAAATGGTAAATCTAATAAAATTTCAAGGTGGATATGCAGCAAATGCAAAAGTCATTACAACTATTGATAGAATGATTGAAACATTATTGGGAATTAAACAATAATAATGAAAATACTCTTTACACTTCATAATATAGCATATAAGGGAGGAGGAGAGAGAGTTGTTGCAAATATAGCAAATGAGCTTTGCAAAATTCCAAACTATCAAATAGAAATTATGTCTTATTATACAGATACAACAAGCAAAAATATTTGTGCTTATTATATAGATCCAAGAATAAAAATAAGTTATTTACATCCATTTGATGATTTCCATGAAAAAGAGAGAGGGATTAAAAGATTTTTATGGCGTTTATTTCGTCATATAATTATAAATTTTCGCATAAATAGAAATTATAGGGGATTTGATATTATTATAGAATCTCATTTATCAATGCTATATCCACGATTTAAAACAAAAGGGACAAAATATATTAAGATTATGCATATGGTAATAAATAAGTGGAAGTCAAAAAATAGATTCTATGATAAGATTATTTTTTTAAATCAAAGAGAATTACAGAGGTGGCAACCATATAGCAATAATGTTATGAAAATCTCAAATTTTTTACCGACATTGCCATTTGATGAATTATTGCAAAATATCTTAGATTCTAAAAATTTAAAACAAATATCATTTACTAATGAATATAACCCATATATAAATATTGAAGCTTTCAAGCAAGCAAGAGAAATGTTAAGAAAGCATAAAACAAATAATTCTAATAAAAAAGATTACAAGACAATAGTTGCTATAGGTAGAATGGATCCTATAGCAAATCATAAAGGATTCCCTAGATTAATTGATGCTTATAGTAAAATAGCAAAAGATTTTAAAGATTGGCATTTAGAGATTATAGGAGATGATTGCGGACAAAAGAAGGATTTAGAAACTCAAATTAATATGCTTAATATGCAAGATTACATAAAATTAAAACCATTTACACAAGACATAGAATCTGTATATATAAATGCAGATATATTTGCTATGAGTAGCCATTCAGAATCTCTTCCTATGGTGTTAATTGAAGCATCAAGTTATGGTTTGCCACTTATAGCTTATGATATTATTACTATTAGAGATTGCTTTAATAATAATGGAATCTTAGTTCCAGATAAAGATGAAAATAAATATTGTGAAGCTTTAAAAGAATTAATGAATGATGAGAAGAAAAGATATGTTATGGGAAAAAATGGCATTAATTTTGTTAAAGAAAAATTTTCTAAAGATAGTATAATAAAACAATGGATTAATCTTTTTGAATCGTTAAATACAAATTAAATTGATAGGAATAACAACTTTATTTTGGATTTTATACTACTATATGTATTATTTCCTAATATTTATAAAAGAGTAATAAATATAATTACAAAAAATATTGAATTATATTTATTATATTCATGTTAATAATTACATAAATACAATAAATATATAGATAAACTTTCATTTATCCAAGAAACAATAATTAATTTATAGGATTTATAGGAGAGTTTATTTGCAAATTTTGATACATATATAAGTTATTAACGGTTATATATTCATTCCATTATATATACTTGTTGTATCATTTTCTGTATCATATTCTGATAGTTTATCTTTTACAATTTGTCGTATTTCATCATATTTTCTTGCTTTTTCATAATTTTCTAACCAACTATCAACCCATTCTGGCGTAAAACCTCTAGTATTCCAACCAACAACACCCGTGTAACCTGCATTTACCATAGCAGCAAACTCTTTCTTTTTAAGCTTCAATGATTTTAGCTTACTTTCAAAATTATCAATAGTCATATATACCTCATAATGTAAATTGTTTTTACGATTTATTGCTAAGTATAGCTTATATCGTAAAAACTTACATTGATTCTAATAGGCTTTAATTAATTATTTGTTAATTGTTTAGAAAAGTTATAAAATATTGAATCTATAGTTACAATAAAATACGATTTTGTATAGATATAAATAATTTATAAAAAAACATCAAAAATTGTTATTTTATTAGTAAATTATTTTATAATATTTATAATTTATATGCTAATTTTTTTAATTTTTATGAAATAAAAAATATAATATATTTTTTGTATTTATTGGTTTTTTAGATATATTTTTTATATTTTCATTACTTTGTTGTATCCAAAAATCATAAAGTTCTGTATTATGTGCTAGGTAAAAATCTTCTAATTCAATTATATTTGAATTATTATATAGATATTTATTTTTTATAGATGTTGATATATATCCCATAATACAATCAATTTCAATATATTTTTTTTTATTTTTTTTTAATATTATCGTATTTTTTAATAATGAGTTTAAAAATTCAAACCCACCCTCAATAATTTTTAATCCATTTTGTGGAATTTTAGATATACAATCAATTATTTCTATATCTCTATCTTTTATATTATAATTTATTATATCTTTATTTTTTATAGTTTTGCTTATAATTATAATTTTTGGACCTTGTTTTATATTTTTTTGTTTATAAAAAGGCAGTGCAAAACGCGTATCAAGTAAGGGGTTATCATTTCGTAATGTCTCACCAGAAATAATGATATAATCTGCTATACAACGCATATTATGTGTAAAAATCCTTGAATCTTTATTGCTTATAAAACCACCTTTATAATCTCCATTTAATCTATGAGCTATTTTAAATATTGTAAAACCATTATTTTTTTGCCACTGCATAAAAGGAAAAAGCAAGTCTTTTGATTTATATTCTAAGATTCTGTGTTTTATTTTAATGTTTTTTAATGTTTTGGAGCCACCTTTTGCTTTTATATGTGTATCTTTATGGGCTATTATTATTCTTTTTGGTTTTATTATATTTAATAAATTTGCACAAGGTGGTGTTTTCCCATAATGATTACATGGTTCAAGCGTTATAAATATTTCACAATCATTAAATATATTACTATGATATTTTTGTATAAAATCATGTATTTCTTTTGAGTCGCTTAATTCTTGTATATAATTTTTGATATTTCGTATAAAATTTGAATTATTATTTTGTTTTTTTAATGTATTATATATTGATTCTTTAGACTTTTTATCATGATTTAAAAAATATAAAAACGCCTCTTTACAGGCTAATACTTCTGCGTGTGGAGTTCCAGATTTCTTATGTGCTTGTAATGCAATTATTTTATTATTCCATAATATTAATGATGCTACTGCAGGGTTTGGTAGTGTTAATATTTGAAACCTCCAAGCATAATCTATCGCAATATTCATAAATATAGAATCTGACTTATTATACATAAATTATCCCTATTTATTTTAGTTAAAATATTTATTTTTATAATTTATAAATATTAGTAACAAATGACATATTTTTATCATAAATCATATAGAAAAATCATAAACAATGCCTTTATATAAAAAAATAGTTATGAAATTTAAAAATTAATGTAAAATTTTGTATTTAATTTTGTAGGGAGTAATTATGCAAAAAGGAAAGTCAAATAATGTGCAGGCAATAGTAGAAAAAAAAGAAATGTTTTTTAATCGTGAGTTAAGTTGGTTGAGATTTAACACAAGAGTTTTAAATGAAGCTAAAAATACAAAACTACCTCTTCTTGAGAGATTAAAATTTTTAGCTATATATAGCACAAATTTAGATGAATTTTATATGATAAGAGTTGCTGGTTTGCAAAGACTTTTTTTTCATGGTGTTATTGAAAGTGGGGCTGATAAGATTACCCCACTTGATCAATTAACAGAAATAAGGTCGTATTTAAATAAAGAAAGAGAGATTATAGAAAATTTATATAATGATATTAAAAAATTACTTGTAAAAGAAAAACTTATAATAAGAAATTTCGAAGAATTAGATTCTAAAACAAAACAAGACATGTATAAGCACTTTAAAAATTATTTATATCCCATTATTGTGCCAATAGTAGTTGATTCTACTCATCCATTTCCACATTTAAATAATCTTAGTTTTGCTATAGCTCTTACATTAAAAAATAAGGATACAGGAGAAGTAAAATATGGTATGGTTAGAATACCAAGGGTTTTAAAGCGGTTTGTTCGAGTTAATCATGATTCTTTTGTATTTACAGAAAGTATTGTTGGTGAATTTGCAGGTGAGCTTTTTGAGGGATTTGAAACTATTGCATATATGCCATTTAGAGTTACTAGAAATGCGGATATGGAGATAGAAGAAGATGAAGCAGATGATTTCATTGCGTTAATGAGTGAGGGGCTTAGAGCTAGAAAAAAAGGTGAAATTGTTAGGTTAGAGGTTAGTAATGCAAACAAAGAAACAGAATATAAAAAATTATTAGAGTTTGTTAATTCTCAATTAAAAGTTCCAAAAGAAGATGTATATGAACATAAAATACCAATTGGCATGAATGCTTTTTGGGAGTTAGTGGGATTAAAAGAGTATGCTTATTTAATATCACCACAATATGTTGCAAAAGTTTTACCTCCATTAGAAGATTGTAGAAATATTTTTGATTGTATAGATAAAGGTGATGTTTTGTTGTTTCATCCTTATGAAAGTTTTGATCCTGTTGTGCAGTTTATACAACAAGCAGCAAAAGATCCAGATGTGTTATCTATTCGCATGACTCTTTATAGAGTTGGAAGTAAATCTCCTATAGTTAAAGCATTAACGGAAGCAGCTGAAAATAAACAAGTAACAGTTCTTGTTGAGTTAAAGGCTAGATTTGATGAAGAAAATAATTTGCATTGGGCAAAAGCCTTAGAATCTGCTGGGGCTCATGTAATATATGGTGTTCCAAATTTAAAAGTTCATGCAAAGATTGCACTTGTTATACGCAAGAAAGATGATAAATTACAAGAATATATACATTTAAGTTCGGGTAATTATAATGCACAAACAGCTAAAATATATACAGATGTTAGTTTGCTTAGCTCTAATCAAGCTATTGCAAAAGATGCAGTTAAATTTTTCCACTCTTTATCAACAGGAAGTTCTAAAAGTGCTGTTCTTGATATATTATATACAGCACCTACTCAAATTAAAAATAAATTATTACAATTAATAGAAGATGAAATAACACATAAAGAGCAGGGTAGAATCATTATAAAAGCAAATGCTTGTGTTGATATAGATATAATAAATGCTTTATATAAAGCATCTAGTGCAGGTGTAAAGATAGACCTAATAATACGAGGTGTTTGTTGTTTAAAGCCCGGTGTTGATGGTTTAAGCAATAATATTCATGTATATTCTATAATTGGAAAATATTTAGAACATGCAAGAATTTATTATTTCAAACACGCAAAAACAAACATTTATTTTTCAAGTGCTGATATTATGCCAAGAAATCTTGAAAGAAGAGTTGAATTATTGACACCAGCAATTGAGAATCATGTAGCAGAAAAACTCATGCAGATTCTAACATTACAATTAAATGATACTTTACAAAGATATGAATTGAAAAGTGATGGAGAATATTATAAGGTTACTTCTAAAGATAATGGGCTATCATCTCAAGATGAATGGGAAAAAATAATAACTCAAATTCACAATGAAAGTGCTAGTAAAAAAGTAAATGAAAAGATGAAAAAATTAATAAATAAAATGATGAGTGAATCTTAAAATTTATAACTATAGGCTATATATGGATTATAATCTGCTACCATACCATCTTCTAACACACTTAATGATTGTGTTGGTAAGAATTTACAACCAATTTCAATCCTATGGCGATATAAAAATACCGCACTAAATCCACCTTGCACCATAACATTACCACTTAGATGATAATTTAACATTTTGTTGGAGTTTGGAATTATTATGGGTTTTGTTAAGTCAAAATATATAAATGCCCCTGCACCAATTCCCATAAAAAAACCTAATGTATTTTTGTAGTTTTTATCAACAAAAAAATCAATTAACATATCTAAACCTAAACTTATCATGAGAAAAGTTCCATTATAATTTGTATTATTTGGAATTACTGAAAGTTTATCATTTGTAAAATCAAATGCAAAATATCCGCGCATACCTATATAATTGTCTATATAACTTATAACTCCTGTTCTAATGCCCATTCCCATGCTATATACATATATATCTTTATCATTAAAATACCTTTGTATTGGAATTATATTGCCTGTAAGCATAATATATATACCATTTCTTTGTATATTTGCATTTTTCAATAAAGATATTTGTTTTTTTGTTAATATTTTTGGTTGTTTTTCTCTTTTTGGTGCAACATCTGTTTGTAGTTGAGATGTGCTTGGTGTTCTTAAAAAACCTGTTTCATCTCCTTGCGAAAAAGAAGTAAAATCATTTCCAATGATAAATTCATAATTAATAAATATATAACAATAAAATATAAAAAATTTTATTCTTTTATTATATAAAATTTTATTAATCATGAATATACTCCTATTAAAATAAGCTTTCTTCATAGCTAATTATACCTTGTTTTAAGAGTTCTTCTGCTTGTTTTGTTAATGTTGGTATATTACAAAAATATGATTGTAAGGATTCTATTAGATCATAATCTAATTGTATAAAATCTGTTTTATTTGTGTTAAAATCCATTATTTCTTGTAATAAGATTCTATTGCCTCTCCCTTGATTATAACATTGACTACAACCATTTGATTTATATATTCCATTTATTTCTATTTTACAAAAAGGACATAATGTTTGTATTAACCTTTGAGCTATTATTAATTTTAATGTTGATTTAAGAATATAATCTTTTGCACCAAGATCCCTAAGTCTTGCTATACTAGATATACAATTACTTGAATGAATACTTGCTAATACTAAATGTCCTGTTAATGCCGCACGCATAGCTATTTCTAGTGTGTCATAATCTCTTATTTCTCCAATCATAATAATATCTGGGTCTTGTCTTAATATATGCTTTAATGCTTTTGTAAAAGTGAATTGTAACTCTTCATTTATTTGACATTGTGTAATTCCGCTTATTTCTTGTTCTATTGGATCCTCTATTGTTATGATTTTCTTTGTGCCATTATGGAGAAATCTTAAACAATTATAAAGAAGTGTGCTTTTTCCACTCCCTGTTGGACCACTTATTATAATAAGCCCATTTTTTGATAATAAAGATTTTTTTAATATATTAATAATTTTTATGTTAAGCCCTAATGTATCAAGATTAAAAAATTTTTCATTTGCATTTGGTATTCTTAGGACTATGCTTTCACCACTTGGTGTTGGAAGAAATGATGTTCTAATATCGCATGGTTTATTTTTAGAATCTCCATATATAAGTCCATCTATTCTAAAATGTCCATCTTGAGGAAATCTATTTTCATTAATATCAATTTGACATAAAAGTTTAAGTTTTTGTGATATTTTTATAAATAATTCTTTTTTAAATTCTAAAAATTTTATCAAAACTCCATCAAGTCTTAATAAACAACTTGATTCATTGTTTTGTAGAGTTAAATGTATATCACTAGCATTTATTATGATTGCTAATTGCAATAGAGAATAAATTAATGAATCATGCAATTCGTTTTGTTTAAAATATTTTTGTATTGATAATGATAATGTTATATTATTTAAAAATTCTTGTTTGCATATATAAAATTTTATTTCTACATTATATTTTTGTTGTATTTGTTTAATTAAGTTTTCTTTATATATTAAATTAAATGGTTCATATACAATTAAATTAATTCTTTTGTTGCTATGATTAAATATGATGTTTGGTAAGAAGTCTTGTTGTATTTTCATAGAATCATAAATGATATTGTAGCTATTATCTAAGAAGTATATATCCTTTGGAAATAATTTGTTTGATATTATATATTCTTCAAAAAATGGATGAGATTCTAGAAATTTTGAAAAAATGATCGTTTTTTGTGTAATAATTTTATATAAAAATTCTAAGAACTCATTCTTTTTTGTTTGACTAAGTTTTTCGTAGTATATTTTTGATAAAGCATAGGGATTTTCTTGTATTAAATCAATCATTAAACCCCCCTCTAAATTTTATTTCACTTTAAAAAATCCACAAATAAATACTTATGCTCTTGTGGTAAAGCCTCAAATATGGCATGTGCTAACTCTTGTATCTCTTGTAATGCCCTTTTATCACTTCTTAATTCTAAAAAATTTTGCAAACTTCTAGCATTTATGCTCCATACAAGACTAGTTTTATAGCATTCGGGTAATGCGTATTTAGCTATATCATTAGCAATACCATTTTTTAATGCTAGTCTTAATTTTTCTAAAGAGTCTATACTAGAGTTTCTTATAAAATCATCATTACTTATAATAATATATTTACTAGCTCTTGCTATGTTATGCGGATTTATAGGTAAAAATGCAACTTCTTTGTTTAATTCTTTTAGTGTGTATCTTGTGCTTTTTACACTAAGACTAGCTATTCTATGCCTTGCTAACTCTTGCAAACATAAGCGACTTATGCCTACTATTTCAAAGCTATAAACTAAGTGCTCTAAAGTAGATTTATGCTTATTGACATTCCCTATTCTATGTATTAATTCTTTGTCAATATCACCGCCATTATCGCTTTTTTTATGGCTATCCCAACATGTGCGTATTGCACGACTACATACGCTTAATGGTGTGTTGTGTAGTAACGATATTTTTATGTTGTTACTCATATTTACTCCTTAGTAATTTTGTTTTATAAATCCATATATAACAATGAATATGTTATATCTATTTAGCACGACTCTTTATAGAATAAAAGATAATTTTTATAAAAATAGTGAAAAATATACCTTCAAATGTTGCTGCAATAATTAAAGAATAATATTGTTGTTGTGTAATAGCATGTAAATCTAACCCAATTTTTGCAATCGCAACTAAAAATGTTAATGGCATACAATCGCTTAATGCAAATAATGTTGTATTTTTAAAGTTTTTGAAATATGAACCAAATGCTATATTAGCAGCTATTAGTCGCACAAGAAGCATACCAAAAGCTATAAAAATACCATTTATTACG
>JARIAP010000050.1 GCA_029257755.1 Helicobacter sp. | reverse complement strand
CTCATATCATCAATTTGCATTTCTATACAATAAGTTTTAATAATGGCTTTTTGCTTGTCTGAAAAATCATTATTACTCCATGCTAAATGGTGTGCAATCTCTAAAAATGCAACCTTTTCTTCTTTATCAAGTAGATTTAAAAACATAAATATAACTCCTTATACATAAAGACATATAAAATCGTTTGATATTCTAACAGAAAAAAAACAATAAGTCAAGTTTTTTTTTTTTTATAGGATTTTTTAATAAAAATTAAGATTATTAGATTTTGTGTATAATTTAGTTATTATAGTTTATTTAAATCCTTAACTTTTAATATTAAAATAATATAAAACTATAATAATGTTTGTATTTAAAATATATTAAGTTTATAATTTTAGATTCTAATGTTAAAACTATAAAATATATTAAAAAACAAAAGTATAACCTAAATAAAATGAAAAAGGACTTTGAGAGCTATGGTATTCTTCTCTAATAATTTGATTTTGATTTGGTGGAATATTATTGGTTTGTCTAACTATATCATATAGATCTGGTTGTAATGCAACATATTTATACATAATTTCAAGTCTATGTTTATTTGAAAAAAGCATAGAAAAACCAGCATTAATAGATGCTCTAAATCCACTTCTCGTATAATTATGTAATTCGTTATTTATAGTTACATTATTATTTGATCCGCTTAACTCATAACCAGCACTAAGTCCAAGTATAATACCAAGGCTTAGTTTTAATTCTGTATTATTATAAAAGTCATATAAAATATCTGAATTAAAAAGAAAAAAATGCGAACCTATATATAAGTTTTCATTCCTAGCATTACTTTTATATGCTATAACAAAATCCGTAAAATTATAATTATAACTACCATAAAGCCTCAATCCCCATTCTTTAGTAAAAAATAAGTTATATCCAAGCTTAACACCAAAATCTATAACAAACATATCGCTACTATCGGTTTTAACAAGATTAAAACCATTCTCAATTCCAATCATAGCACCTGTTTTACTATCTTTTGTTATCTCTTTTGGTGGTTCTGAAATCTTTTGTGTAAATCTTTTGATTTGCTGTGCATTCAATGATACATTAAAGATACATATACTACTTATCATCACACTTATAGTTCTATGAAACATAAAAACTCCTATCTTATTTAAAACTTTTCTAAAATATCGACACATAAAAAAAGTAATAAAATATAGAAATATACATATAAAAAATAATAAAAGATTTCATATTGTTACACTTTGATATATCTTATACATTATAATAGTAACATTTAAAATTTATTTAAGTAAATTTTTATTCTACCTTAAATATAATTCAGTATATAAAATGACAATATAGTCATTATATGATTTTAAAGGTATTTTTATGAAAAAAACTTTCTTATATTTATTTTTAATATTATTCAATGTCATATATCTTAATGCAAAACAAGATATTGTAAATAATAATATATGCGACAAACAAGATATAACATTACAAAATATTGCTACTTGGCGTGATGGTTATACAATAATATCACAAAATCCAAACATTTATAATGTTCCAAATCAAAGTTGCAAAATAGATACATTAAATAATGGGATAAAAGTTAAGGCATTAGGAATATTTGAAGATTATTTTCTTATAGAATATAAAAATGATAATGGAACTACATCAAAAGCTTATATAAAGTCAAGTGATATAAAACTTTCTAGTATTGATTTTAATTTCTACTTTACACTTGTATGTATGGTTGGTGTATTGCTTGTTGGTAGGATTATTATACAAAGAATAAAATTTTTACAAGATTACAATATACCTGAACCTGTAGTGGGTGGTATAATAGCTGCTATTATAATTTTAATTATTTATAAAATGATAAATATTGAATTTAAATTTAATGATTCCCTAAAAGAACCACTTATGTTAGCTTTCTTTGCTTCTATAGGTTTAAGTGCAGATTTCTCTTCACTTAAAAAAGGTGGTAAAATGCTAATAATATTTCTTGTAATAGTTGTAGGATTATTATTTGCTCAAAATATTATTGGTGTATCCATAGCACATATTATGGGAGTTGATCCATTACTTGGTATACTTAGCGGTTCTATAACTATGAGTGGTGGGCATGGAACTGGTGGTGCATGGGCTGATACTTTTAGCGCAAAACCATATAATTTTAGTGCTTCTACTGGAGTGGCTATGGCATGTGCTACATTTGGGCTTATAATGGGTGGGCTAATAGGTGGTCCTGTGGCTCGTTATCTAATAAAGAAAAATAACATTAAAATACCGGGGACAGAAACTAGCATTACAAATAATGATAATACAAGCGGTTTTGAAACACCAACTAAAGAAAGGTTGATAACACCTATTAGTTTTATAGAATCTTTAGCATTAATTTCTGCTTGTTTATTAATAGGAAAAGTTTTAGAAGATATTATGAAAGATTTTTTACCTAGTCTTAACCTACCAACATTTGTATATTGTCTTTTTATAGGTGTAGTTTTAAGAAATGTGTTATCAGCATTAAATATACATCAAGTTTTTGATAGAGAAGTATCAGTATTAGGGAATGTATCCTTATCATTATTTCTTGCATTTGCTATGATGACTTTGAATCTATGGGAATTATTTGCATTAGCACTACCTTTGATAGTTATTTTAGGAGCACAAGCTATACTTATGATTCTATATGCTATATTTATAACCTTTAGATTTTGTGGTAAAGATTATGATGCTGCTGTTTTAGCAGCTGGGCATTGTGGGTTTGGGCTTGGTGCAACACCTACTGCAATGGTAAATATGCAAGCTGTTACATCTCATTATGGTCCAAGTCATGTAGCATTTGTAATAGTTCCATTAGTTGGTGCTTTTTTTATAGATATAATAAATTCACTTGTGATTAAAGGTTCTTTATTATTATTTATATAAATACTAAATAAAAATATATAAACCTAATAAAATAAAAGGTTTATATTTATTAATTTATATACAAGATACTATAAGATATTTTTAATTATCTTTATCAATATTCTTTACTTTAGTAATTTTGAATAATGCTTGATAATAAGCAATAACAAGTAATATAATAATAATGATTCCAAGAACAATTGAATATCTTAAAATAAACAAAGATAAAAAAACTCCCCAAAAAATATTTGTAAATGTTTTATTTTCTGTAACTAGACTTAATTTTCTAAAATACATATATGTAGCAACTAATGCAAAAATAATATCAAACAATATAAAAATATAAAAAGATTGATATTTTATATTTGATATAGAAAATAATAATATAATATATATTATGGCTATATTTACAAAAGATAACCAAAATAATGATAGTAATTTCATATCAGATACACTAGCTATTTGCTTTGTAATTTTATATTTCATTACTAATACTACAATAATAGGAAATACAAGAGGTGATAAAATAGTGCAAAAAAGCATAATTTTAATTCTATTTCTAAAAAGTTTAATATCCTTAATGTAATTATATTCATCTACTTTTTGTTGTTTAACTCTAAAATAATTCATTATCATTTTATATATATGTTTTAAAGAGTTATTTCTTTGCTTATTGTTTTCTATTATTATATTATTTTTATTATTCTCAAAACAAATAAATATATTTCTTGGTATTCCATTAAGAATCTCAAATTCAACCTCACAATCAATAAGTGATTTATCTTGTAATTCAATTATATTTTCTATGTCTGCTATACATACTTGATATTTCTTATTATTTTTAGTTTCTATAAAACCATCTTTTGAAATTATACCTTTCATAATATTTCCTGAATTTTATAAAATAAGATATTTTAATATTATAGTATTTTTTTATATTTTTAAATATCTATAATTATTTTTTATGTTTGAAAATGATATTTTTTAGATATAATACTAAATTCATATTATCATAGAATTATTTTTTATACTATACTATAACTTATATAGTTTGCTTTATTTAGGAGTTTTTTGTGAATTTATACACTAAATATTTTCCATATATTCAAAAGAATTTTAAAAGTTATGCAAATATAGTTGTTTGGGGTATAGGTGCAAATATTGGTAATTGTATAAAAACTTTTAATAATCTTTTTAAGACTCTTATAAATAATCCATTTATTAAAATTCATAGCACTTCAAATATTTATAAAAATCCTGCATTTGGCTACGAAAAACAACCAGATTTTTATAATACCACTATTATTTTTAGCACATCACTTTGTGTTAAAGCTATATTTTCTTTAATGTTTTATCTTGAAAGAAAATTTGGTAGAAAAAGAATTAGAGATTTTAAAAATGCACCTAGAACATTAGATATTGATTTAATATTTTATGCTAATAAACATGTTTATTTTAATCACATGAAATTACCACATATTGATTATAATAATCGCAAAAGTGTATTATTACCACTTAAATTTCAATTAGGTTTATTATAAAATGAAACTTTATACTTATTCAGGAGAAACTCCACCAGAAGCACTAAAAAAAGCACAAAATGCACACGGAGATGAAGCTTTAATAATAGATAGTAGAGAAATTAGAAAAAAAACATTAACAGAACCGGGGTTATATGAAGTTGTAGTTGCAGTCCAAGAACAAGAAATTCAACAAGAAAAAGAAATAATAACTCAACGCTCAAATAGCATACAACAAAGACTAGATGAAATAGCACAAAAGGAACTTGAAAGAAAAAGAACACAAAAAAAATTAGATGTATTTGATGATAATATTAGTAGGCAATTAAGTCGTGCAGTTAAAGAAATTTCAGAGCTTTCAAATGAAATAGATTCCGAAGATATTAAACTAGACTTTAGCCAAAATGCTACAAATCATATAAGATCAAATAATTCATTACAAACAATAAACCAACCTATAGTCCAGCAAGCATCAAGCACACTTGAAACATTAAATAAGCGTATAGGAACAAAATTACAAGAAAAACAAAGTGGTTTAGAAAATACAGAGGAATTAAGAGGAATAAAGCAAGAATTAGATAAATTAAATGATAAATTAAAACTTATTCAAAATATGGTATGGGAAGATAGAAGTCCTAAAAATGAAGGATTAAATATACCACATGAATTTGCAGAAATATATAGAATTGCAAAAACAAGCGGTATAATAAAAAATCATTTAGATGCTATAATGAGTCTTAGTTTGGAGCTTATGCCACTTAAAATGCGTGAAAATTCTTTAACAATTAAACGATATTTTAGGGAAGTATTAAGAAAGATGATATATTGTCGCCCAGAAAGTAAGGATATGACAAAAAAAATTATGATGCTTGTAGGACCAACAGGAGTTGGGAAAACTACCGCATTAGCAAAACTTGCAGCAAGATTCTCACTTGAAAAAAAAGCAAAGGTTGGCATAATTACACTTGATAGTTATAGAATAGGTGCGTTAGAACAACTTGAATGGTATGCAGAAAGAATGAGAATTAGCATACAAATGGTAATGGCTCCAGAAGATTTCTTAAAAGCATTAGATTCATTGCGTTATTGTGATTATATACTTGTTGATACAGCAGGAAGAAGTCAAAACGATAGTGAAAAAATTTCTCAAATTAAAAAATATTTACAAGGAGACTACAAAATAAATACCTCACTTGTAATGAGTGCAACAACAAAATTTGAAGATTTAAAAGATATATATGATGCTTTTGGAATCTTAAATATTGACACATTAATATTTAGTAAGCTTGATGAAAGCAGAGGGTTAGGTAATATATTCTCACTTGCTTATGAAACAAAAAAGCCAATTAGTTATTTTTCAGTAGGACAAGAAGTTCCAACGGATTTAGTTGTAGCTACAAATGAAGCACTTGTAGATTGGTTGTTAGATGGTTTTATAAATCCAAATAAATAGATTAATGTTTTTTTATAAAAAATAATTTTAGTTAATATATAATTCAAACAATATTATACAATCTCTAAAACTTTTATATCCGGGTGAATATCTTTTTGCAATGTTGATTGTATGGCATTCTGTAAAGTTATATGTCTGCTTTTACAGCCACTACAAGCACCATAAAAACGCACAAAAACACAAGCGTTTTCTATTTTAATTACCTCTATATCTCCACCATCTTGTAATAATATAGGTCTAACTTTAGATATACTATTTAAAACTGGATTTAATAATTCTATATCTGTAAATGGGAACATGTAAAATCCTAAATTATCTTATTTTATAAATATAAAAATTCTAATAAAAATAATAGCTATAAAATCTTACAAAATATCTAACAAATATAAAATTATATAGATAATAGATATTAGTAAAATAAAAAAATATTTATATTAATTTATTCTAAAATAAAAATTTAAATCC
>JARIAP010000145.1 GCA_029257755.1 Helicobacter sp. | reverse complement strand
TTCATATAATCGCATAAGAATAAGTTATGATTTAATACAATATGGTGGAGTGTAGGGGAATCGAACCCCTGACATCAACGCTGCCAGCATTGTGCTCTCCCATCTGAGCTAACACCCCATAATTAATATTATATTCTAACTATTTTGTGCTTAAGAAAGATTTAAAACCATAAAGTATTTACATAAATTTGATTTTTAATTAACATATAATATAATCATTTTAAAAAATATTATAGGCTTTAAATCTTAAAGTAGTAAATACCTATAATTTTTGCTACAATTTTAATATTGACACAAATTATAAAAAGGCATTAGTTTCAATGGCAAAGTTAAGACAAAATATTGCTGTTAAATCAAAACTATCATCAACATTAAAAAGTTGGTTACCAATTTTGCAAAGTCCAATCAATGAATTAGAAGACACATTGAATAAAATTGGTGAAGATAACCCTTATATTGAGATACAATCTGCTTTATCAACTAGTTTGCAAACAAAACTATCCCCTTTGAAATCCCATCAAAGAGGTATGTATAATCCAAAAAACTCTATTAGTGATAAAATTGAACTTTTGACTATATATGAGAAAGGTTTAATAGAGACATTGCAAGAACAAATAAATCCACCATTATTTCCAACAAAAAGAAGTCAAGAAATAGCATTAAGTATTATTGATAACCTTGATAGCGAGGGATTTTTTGATTGCGATATTAATGAATTTATTAGTGATTTGAAAAATATTAATATAGAATGTGATATTGATGAAATAGAAAGAGTAAGGCAAAGGTTTTGTCATTTAGAACCGGGTGGAGTAGGGGCAAAAAACTTAGAAGAGAGTTTAATATTCCAGCTTGATGCAAGTGATTTAGATGGTAGTGATTATGATATAGCATTACAAATAATAACTAATCTTGAAAATCATGCAAAATATAAAAAATATAAAAACTATGAAAAAATAATGAAAGTTATTGGTGGTTTTAGACGTATGCCTAGTATAGAGTTTCAAGAAGATTCTAGTGTTGTTATAGCAGATATTATTATTACACAAGAAGATAATTCTATTGAATTAAGTTTAAATGATACATACTACCCTAGTATGTTTATTGAAAAGCCAAAATCAAAAAATATTCAAGATGATCCATATTTTAAAACAAAACTAAAAGAAGCTAGAGATTTGGTTGATGCTTTAGATATGCGTAAAGCAACAATAAGAAAAATTGGTTTAATGATAATTGAATATCAATACGATTTTTTTATGGGTGGCGAGATAAAGCCCATGAAACTTAAAGATTTAGCCGATGAGTTTGGACATTCTCCAAGCACTATATCCCGTGCTATAGCTAATAAATTTTTAGAATGCAATCGCGGTATATTTCCTATTAAAAGTTTCTTTACTACAGCTATTGATGGTGATACTTCAAATGCTAGCATAAAAGAATTTTTAACAGAATTAATAAAAAATGAAGATAAAAAAAAGCCTCTTTCTGATATTAAAATTTTAGAACTTATTGAGAAAAGATTTGAGCTTAAAATGGTTAGAAGAACAATTACAAAATATAGAAAACAACTTGGTATATTAGGCTCTAGCCAACGAAAAAGAATATATGAAATTAGTATTTAATATATATTTATTTTATAGATAAATATATAATTTTTTGTAAAATAAAGGTGTAACTATATAATAAATTTTATAGTATAGATATATTGGATACTACCTATAAAATATATTAAAACTTAATTTACCAATTTGCATTTGTGCAAGATTCTTTATCTCCTAAATCACATGCTTTTTTATAAAATTCTTGTGCTAATGTTGCATTTTCACTTACACCTTTAGCATTTCTATACATATATCCTAAACTAGCACAAGCCTTTGAATCCTTTTTTTCACACAATTCTTTATAAATTTTTATAGCTTTTTCATAATTAGCTTCATTATAAGCCTTATTTGCATCATCAATTGTTTCATCACAAAAAGCAAAACTGCTAAGTAAGCAAAATAGTGTAGCACAAGAGAAAACTTTTTTCATGTAAATCCTTTATATTAAAAATAAAACATATTGTAATATAAATTTTAATAATTTATCAATATATTTGTTATTTTATACAAAAAAATTTAATAAATTGTTCTTATTCTTTTCGTTTATACATAGCTATAAAAGACATTGTGAATAATATAAATGATGATACTAAAAAAACATAAGATATTCCATATTGTCTTACAATTGGTTGTGATAGTATAGGAGAAATAAATTGTCCGAAAAATGAAGTTGCACTTAAAAAGCCCATTGCTTTTGCTATATGTTGTTTATGTGTAATAGATAACAAAAAAGATGAATTATTTACTATTATTGCTCCACCACCAATCCCAATTACAAGTAACCCTAATGCTACAAAATAGAAATTTTGTGCTAAATATACTATCAAAAAACCACTACCCATAAACATAAAACCAATAATATATATATTACTAATAGAAAATATAGTTCGTATTTTTGGGTAAAAAAGAGATGATAATCCATAAGCAAAAGCAGAAGCAGAAATACAAAAACCAACTAATATTTCATTAACATTTAATTCTTGTGTAAGTAGATGGGGTATTTGTGTTGGTGATGTATAGTAAGTAATCATTATTGAGAATCCAAACAAATAGCATGGTAAAAGTTTAATAATGTTTATTTTTTGTTTATAATTTATAGTATGTTGTGTTTTTTTGTGTGTTCTTGGCTCAAAAAGTTCAAATGTAACAAGAATTGCTAAAAATATGCCAATTCCATACACATAAAATGGATAATGCCAATCATAATGTGCTAATAATCCACCAAGACACATAAAAATTGCACTTCCACATGCCATTGCAAAACCTTGTAATCCTAAAGCTTTTTGTCTATCTTCTCCTATATAGTAATCTGCCACTAATGCACTAGATGAAGTCATGATGAATGCTGTTGAGATACCAAATATAGCACGAGTAAATAATATCCAATAAATATTATCCCATATAGCAGCAATAATACCGCTTAAACTCCATATAAACATAGATGGTATAAGAAACTTTAATCTACCAAATTTATCAAGTAAAATACCACTTATAGGTGAAAATATCATAACAAATAAAGCTGGTAATGTTAAAACAAGTTTTGACAATATATCTATATGTGCGATATTAGAAAAATGTAGTTCAATGGCTGGAATAGATGTAGCTATAATTGTTCCGCCAAGAACAGTCATTGAGGTGCTAGAAAACAAAGCAAACATAAATAATGGACGATGTGATAACCTATATATTTTTTTTTCAAGTAGATTTTTAGATTCTTCCATTATTTTATCCTATATCATTTACCAAGTGATTTTAAAGCAGCTTTTACTATTTCATTTGGAGATAATGTAAGTATATTTTTATCTAATGTTTGCAATGTTTGACTGATTTGAGAGTCTTTAAATCCAAGTGCAATTAAAGCTTCATTTACTAATTGCATATTTGCAGTATCTGATGATTGCAATGTTTGTGTATATCCTGTAAGCTCAAGCATAATTTTTCCTGCTACTTTTATACCAATGCCTTTTACATTTTTTAGTGCTGAAATATTGTTTGTTTGAATTATATTTAGAAATTGCTCTACAGAGTAACTTGATAATATCATTAATGCGATCTTAGATCCAACGCCATTAACTTTTAATAATTGTAAAAATATATCCCTTTCTTGCTTTGTTAAAAAACCATATAAAAGATTAGAATCTTCTCTTATTATTTGAGCTATTTCAAGTGTTGTTTGCATCTTGTTTTGTAACTCAATACTTGTTAGTAGAGATATTTCAATAAAGTATGTTATTCCATTGACTTCTATTTCAACACTAGTTGGTAAAAGTTTCTCTATATTTCCTTTTAGTCTCACAATCATAATAAACCTTTAAGTTATAATTCTTAGCTAACATTTATGCTTCTATGATAAATTTTCTATTATGCCTACAAATTCATCACTATCATTTAAGCATGGGCATACCCTATAATTTTTTATCTTAAGTGTTTCAGCTAATTCTTTGTATTGAATACAAAGCTCATATTTTGTTTCAGAATTATCAATTGTAAAGCTAAGTGGATATATTATAATATTATGATTTGCATTTTGTTTTATAATATCTGCTGTATATGGACCAATCCATTTTACAGGACCAACTTTTGATTGATAGCTTAAGATAATATTTTTAAACTTTATATTATTTGATTCTAACTCTTTTTTTAACAATACCATTGATTCTTCACATTCTTTTTGATATGGATCACCATTTTTTACACGACTAATAGGAATTGAATGAGATGATAATATCAACACAAAATCTTGTGCATTATCATTAGATAATGTATTTATAATTGACTTTGATATTGCTTTTATAAATAAATTGTTATTTGCATATCTATCTATTATTGTTATGTTCGGATTAAAGTTGACTTCTTTTAAAGTGTTTGCTATATCTTGAAATG
>JARIAP010000126.1 GCA_029257755.1 Helicobacter sp. | reverse complement strand
ATCTTTTTTTCTTTATTGATAGAAAAAATAAAATTGGTGGCTTTTGGGGTTCTGCAATCTTGCCTTTTATAGATATAGCCTCATATCAAGGTTATTTAAGCTTTGAGAGTGCTATTTATAGGAATCTCTTGTAAAAGAGATACTTTCACATAAGGAGAATATATGCCTTTAATTATTCAAGAAGAACTTCCTGCATTTGAGGTTCTAAAACAATATGCTTTTATTATTGGCAAAAAAAGAGCTATTCACCAAGACATTCGCCCTTTAGAAATACTTATTTTTAATCTAATGCCAGTAAAAATTGATACAGAAAATCAAATTTTAAGTCTCTTGGCAAATTCTCCATTACAAATTAATATTACTTTTTTATATACAGCAAGTTATATTGGGACAAATACACCAAAAAGTCATTTAGACAAATTTTATGTTAATTTTAAAGATATTAAAGGTAGAAATTTTGATGGAGCAATAGTAACAGGGGCACCTGTTGAGAATTTATGTTTTACAGAAGTAAAGTATTGGAATGAGTTTTGTGAGATAATGGATTATCTCAAAAAACATTCAACTAGCACAATATATTTGTGTTGGGGGGCTATGGCTAGTTTATATTATTTTTACAATATAAATAAAATATCTCTTAAAGAAAAAATGTTTGGTGTTTTTGAACATATTATTATAAATGATGATCTAATATTAAGTGGTTTAAGTGAGGTTATTACTATCCCTCATTCAAGACATTCTGGAATTGATGAAAAAGAAGTAGAAAAATCGTTGGATTTAAAAATATTATTAAAAGGTAATATTAGTGGAATTACAATGATAAGAGATGATAGAGATTTTTTTATATTAGGGCATCCAGAATATGATAAAAACACATTATATACAGAATATAAGAGAGATATAGAAAAAGGAATGAATATTAAAAAGCCATATAATTATTTTAACAAAAACAATGAACCTATATTATCATGGCGTTCTCACTCAAGCCTTTTGTTTATAAATTGGCTTAATTTTTCTGTATATCAAGATACACCTTTTGTGTTATAAAACATAAGCATTTAATCATAAAATTAACTAAAAATTTGCTATAATTTAAAGCTTATTTAAGTTTTAAGGATTGATATGGTTACATTAAAACAAGCTATGTCGCTAAAATTTGATGAAATTGAAGAACTAAAAAAACAAATGATAAAAGACATACAATCAAACATAGAGTTTAATGCTTATATAAATATACCTACAATAAATGAAGAAGATAAAGGTAAAATTCCAATACTAATAAAAGATAATATTTGTGTCAAAAACAGCGAAGTAACTTGTGCTAGTAAGATTCTAAATGGATTTATATCCCCATATAATGCAACCGCAATAAATAAGTTACAAGATTCTAACATGTGTGCATTTGGTAGAGCAAATATGGATGAATTTGGAATGGGTAGCACAACAGAAAAAAGTTGTTATGGTAGGACAAAAAATCCATGCAATACAAGTTTAGTTCCGGGTGGTTCAAGTGGTGGTAGTGCCGCTGCAGTTAGTGCTAAATTAGCTATTGCTAGTTTGGGTAGTGATACAGGTGGTAGCATTAGGCAACCAGCTAGTTATTGTGGTGTAGTTGGGTTAAAGCCAACTTATGGTAGAGTATCAAGATATGGATTAGTTGCTTATAGTTCAAGCTTAGAACAAATAGGACCAATAACACAAAATGTAGAAGATGCAAGTATATTGCTAGATATTATTAGCGGCAAATGCGAAAAAGATTCTACTTGTGCTAACTTAAAACCAACTAAGACTTTTGATAAATTAAGTAGAGAAAGAATATTAAAGGTAGCAATTTTAGAAGACTTCCTTGATAATGCAAGTAAAGAAGTGCAAGATGCCTACACAAATACAATAAAGATCATGGAAAAGATGGGGCATACAATAGTAAAAAAACAAATGCTTGATACAAGTTATCATATTAGTGCGTATTATATAATTGCTATGGCAGAAGCAAGTGCTAATTTATCGCGTTTTGATGGTATTAGATATGGCAAAAGAATAGAGGGTAAAAACCTACAAGATCTATATTTTCAAACTCGTTCTCAATTTGGTGATGAAGTAAAGAAGCGCATTTTACTTGGTTCATTCGTGCTTAGTAGTGGATATTATGATGCTTATTATCTAAAAGCACAAAAGGTAAGGCAGTTAATAAAACAACAATATAATGATATATTGATAGATTGCGATGTAATTTTATTGCCTGTTGCACCAAGCACAGCCCCAACATTTAATGCTACAAAAAGCTCACTTGAAATGTACTTAAGCGACATTTATACAATAGGTGTAAATCTTGCAGGACTCCCTTCAATTAGTATACCGGTTGTAAAACAACCATTACCAATTGGTATGCAACTTATAGGAAAAGCATTTGATGAACAAACAATACTTGATGGTGCATTTGGATTAGAAAATACACTTGAATTATAAAAATATTTTTATATACATATTAAATATGTTGTATATAGATAAGTGAAAGCTTTATTATTAAAATATTTATAAGCTTTAATTAATAAGATTTGCTGTTTTGCTAAAAATACCATATTTTTATATTAAATAATATATTATAGGGTATAATATTATATTATTCTATATTTATATTCAATATTACTTATTAATTTTTTATTGTATTGACTTTATTGTGGTATAGTTATAAGAATTAAATTTAAAGATAATGAAATATGAAAAACACTAAGAATAATACAAAACAAAGCAATACGCAATTAGATTTAAAAGCATTAATAAATAAATATGAAGTATTAATGATAGATGGAGTAGCACTATCTCATCCAAAGTTTGATGATATA
>JARIAP010000091.1 GCA_029257755.1 Helicobacter sp. | reverse complement strand
CAGGTGCTGGTATTGTAATAGATTCTAACCCTACAAACGAATACATAGAAACATGTAATAAAATGAAAGCATTATATGATATTTTAATGCAAAAGGTATAATATGAAAGTAAATACACACAAAAATCACACGCTAAAAGGACTTTATGGTATAAGCGATTGTGTTCTAACTCCGCATAATACAATAATACAACAATTGCAAATGGCTATAAATGGTGGATTGAACATTTTTCAATATAGAGACAAATTATCTAGTGATAAGGACATTAAACATATAGTTAATAAATTACAAGATTTTTGCCATATGAATAATATACTTTTTATATTAAACGATAGATATGAATTAGCAATACAATTAAATGTAAATGGCTTACATTTAGGTAAAGATGAGATTATAAACTTTGATTCTATACGCAAAGAGTTTAAAGGCATAATAGGTGTTAGTTGCTATGACAATATAGAAATGGCAAAAGAATTTGAGATAAGAGGGGCAGATTATGTAGCATTTGGATCTATGTTTGAATCTAAAACAAAACAAAATGCTACTATATGCAAACTAGATATATTAAAAGAAGCAAAATCAATATTAAATATCCCTATATGTGCTATTGGTGGTATTGATATAGATAATGCTAAATTATTAAAGCATTGCAACATGATAGCAGTTATATCAAGTCTATGGGACACAAAAGACACAATTACAAATAATGCAAAAAATCTAATATCATCGTGGAATCCTAAAAAATAATGTTATTATTTAAGTTATTAGCTATTAATTAAACAGCAATAAAAAATAAATATGTTTACATGTTAAGCTTATGTTGCAATACTAAATACTAATAACTATTGCTAACACACAAAGCCTTAAATCTCTCCCCCATAGCATTTGGCGCAATAAGTCCATTTAAACTAGCTTTTTGTTTTATAAGTTGCACATCACTAAAATTTTTCATAAAGCATTCAAAAATATCTAATATTTCACATTCTTCAATTAAAAACTTTGCTTGTGTTATACATTTTTCTATAGTTATATTGTTAGATTCAAAAATTTTCTTTAATAGATTAAAATCTACATCATAAGTAATATCGCTATTGCCATAAAAATTCATAATATTATTATTTTGCCATTCTTCATAAAAGTTAAATACTTTATGTTTAGAATAAATTCTTATATTCATATCCCTTGCAAAAAAATCTCCATAATCAAATGTTAAAAATACCCATTTTTTATATTCTATACTACATAATTCTTTTATAAAAGATTCCCAAAAAAATGGTATTTCTATAGTGCTTATATTATATTTATTAATAAAGTCTTGTATGGTTGTATCAATTCTATCAAATACAAGCTTATTGTTTTTAAAATAAAGCATTCTATTATTAATTACAATATCACATGGCATACTATCAAAAAGTTCATTTGATATAAAGAAGGTATCGTGATTTAGTGCACAATTTAATCTATTTATAGATTCTAATATATATAGTTTTTTGTTAAATCTTTTTGTAATTCTTTGTATAAATTTTTCTTTTTGCCCATTATGCAATGATTTCAGTGGCTCTATTATATAAAAGGTTGTTTTCATAAATACTTCATTGTTAAAGGCATTTAAAAATTCTGCAATATCGCATATTAAATCTGCATTGTTACTACCTATCTCAACAATACACAAAGGTAAAAATAACTTTTCTTCTTCTAACATTTTAAGTATGTATCTACTTATTGCACCACCAAAAAATTTAGATGTGCTAACAGAAGTATAAAAATCTCCGCCCTTACCTATCCTATCATTAGTATAATATCCATCATTAGAATCATATAGCCATTTATACATAATATGGCGAAACGGGATTAATCCATTTATAGAATCTTTCATTTAGTTAAATATCCTATAGAATGCTTGATCTTTACTTGCTAGTTTTAACATTTCTCTATCTCCTATAGTATCACCATACACATAAATACTATCATATTTGTCTAAATCATACATTTCTTTTATTCGTATTTCCTTTTGCTTCCCATAACAATTTGGCTTATCTAGTCTTCCTGTCATTATACCATTTTTAACCCCCATTGTTGTAGCAAGTAATTTTATGCCCCATTTATTACACAACGGACGCAAATATTCCTCAAAACTAGCAGATACAAGCACTATTTCATGATTGTTTTCTTGATGCCATTGTATTTTCTTTATTGCAGAATCTTTGCAATAAGATTCTAATAAATCTACAAAATCTTCACATTTTTGCAACAAAAACCTTTCTTCCATACCACATATACAAGAATATAAAACACTTTGCTTTGCATTGTGATTGCTAATTAGTCCCATTTTATATAACAATAAAATATGTAAATTTTTTGCAACCATAAGATAGAATCTCTTACCTAATAAAAATTTTAAAAATAATGCAAACGAATCTCCACGAGTTATAGTTCCATCAAAATCAAAAAATGCTATTACCACACTAATACTCCTATAATTAATGCTCAAATAAAAACGATAAAATTAAATTCTATTATACAAATAATTTTTATATAATTAAATTTAATATATTTTTGTTATTTCAAGCCTTACATCAATAATATTGCTAATCATACTTGATTGTGATATACCCAATACACTTTCCCTTAATTTTTTTACTTGTTCTATTTTTGGTTTTTCAGAGTGTGCTGATTTGTTTCTTATGCTTTGTATTTGACTTATATAATGTCCTATTTTTTTTGTAATAAAATCTTTTTGCGGATTTAAATAATAATTAATTGCACTACTTATAGCTTTGTTGCTGGTAAATAAATATCTAAAAGTCCCAATATTAGGATCAATTGTTGTCTGTTTATGAACAAATTCGCCTATACTGCTTTTTCGTTGTTGAACACTATAAATAATATTTGCAATATTTTTATCTTTTTTAATAAGAAAATTAAAAAGTAATCTTGCAAGTAACTTTATTTCTTGCTCCATAGTTTTTGAATACCATATAACAATCCCTGTAAAATCATATAATGGATTGTCCTTATTTTCTTGATATTCCATTTCTGCAGAAATTATATTATCAAGTGAATCTGGATGCATAGATTCTATTATTTTAACGCCAAATACATATTCTTGCATTTTATGCTTAATATCAAGATAATTTTTAGTTTTAAATATATCTTTATAATGAGTCTTGTTTGTTTGAAAATAATTTCTATCTTCTTTCATGTTAACTATTAGTGGATACTTATAATTATTTCCATATAATGCAAATGTTCTGTTGCCATTGTGTGGTGTAGTAAAGTTTGGCAGATGATAATCTCTAATTTTTGCAAAATCATTTAAAACTATTTCTCTCATATCCTCTATAATAAACCAATTTTCCACCTCAAGTGATTTATCTTTATAATATGATGGAGATTTTACATTAGTTTGTTCTAATATTTGTGTTACTTTTGCTACAAATAAATTTGCATAATCTGTTAGAAAAAGTTGTAATGGATTTGTATTTGTAATATTTGCATAAAATGATTTTATTGTATTGCTAGAACTATTATTTAAATTTGTATAATTATTTAATTTTGATTTAATTTTACCAAATGCTACTTTACTTTCGTTTTTTAGAATCTCAAGATGAGATTCTATTACTTCACTTTGATAATATGGGTTATATAAAATAATCATATGTTGCATTAGCATCCTTATATAATTAAAATTATTTAAATTGTAATATAAAAATATCAAAATAATCAATATTGATTATTACAAAAAAACTTATATTTTATTATTATGTGAAATAATTACAATATTTATAATAATCATTATTTCATTATGTAACATTATGTAATTATAAAATAAAAAAATATGTATATTAATAATAGTATAAAATATGTAAAAACAATTTATTGTTACAATTCACTTCATTAACTATTTCATTATGAAATTAGAAAAATATAATATTTATGGAGATTATATGAACATAAGAACAAAGATCGCACTAATTGTAAGCACAATTGTAGTTGTTGCAATGCTTGGGTTAAGCGTTATAGGAATAATAAAAAATAAAAATAATTCCCTTAGGATTAATATAAAAAATCAAGCGGATAACTTGCGCGTGGTTGATTTATTGCTACAAGATATTAATTTGTCTTCTAAAGCTGCATTATTGGCATTAAAACAAGAAGTCGAAGAAATGCCACTAGATTCGCTAGATAGTGAAGAAAAAATAGCACAAAATGTAGGTAATTTATTAAGGATTCATAGAAACTCTGCACAATTAAGTGCAAGTTACATAGGATTTCCTAGTGGTAGGATTCTAGAATCTAGTGTTGTATCTGATAGGAAAAATAAACCATGGATATTTAGGGGTGGTGTAGATGATCCTAGTGGTTATATGGCAAATCAAAGAAGTTGGTATATAGGTGCAATGAGTAGCAATGGGTTTTATCAAAGTGAAGTGTATATTGATGTTTTTACCAATAAAAATGCTATATCGTATGCTACACCAATATATAAAAACTCTAAACTTATAGGGGTTTTGAGTATTGATGTTTTACTTAATGACTTGCAAGAAATATTTGATTATTTGATGAAAAAAAATAATGCACATATGTTTGCATTAGATTCAAATGACACACCTTATTTATCTACAAACAAAGATATAATACTTAAAAAATCCCCCTTATTTGATGAAGTTGCTAAAATATCTCGCCAAACAGGTGATTTTGAATATTTTGAAATTAATGATAATGGTGCAACAAAGGCTGCTCAATGCAAAACTTCAAGTGATAAGGAGTTTGCTACCTATACACTTTGTAGTTTTGAAAATGTAGATGATATAGAAAAACCAATTCTAAATATTGGTTATGAACAAATGCTTATAGGCATTATATTTGCAATTATTACAAGCATCGCTATGTATATAACTTTGCGTTTTTATCTAAAACCACTAAGTAATATATCTCATGGATTAACTAATTTTTTTAAATTCCTTAATCATGAGATAAAAACAGCACAAATAATCAATATAAAATCAAAAGATGAATTTGGCACAATGGCACAAGCTATCAATGATAATATAGAAAAAACTAAAATAGGACTAGAACAAG
>JARIAP010000083.1 GCA_029257755.1 Helicobacter sp. | reverse complement strand
ATATATTTTGCAAGTCCTCTTAATATAAATGATATTAAGAAAGATGGCTATAAAGCTCAAGTTGCTGGGTTTATACTTGGTAGCTCTGGATTTGGTAGTAGGCTTATGGAAGAAATTAGAGTTAAAAGGGGTTTAGCATATTCAGCCTATATGCGTCCAAATATTTCAAGAATTGCAAATTATTCTATGGGATATATGCAAACTTCACTTGATAAGCAAGATGAAGCTATAGAATTAACAAAACAAATAATAAACGATTTTGTTGAAAAAGGGGTTACAGAAAAAGAATTAATGAGTGCAAAGCAATTTCTAATTGGATATAAACCATTGCAAGAAGAAACTTTAGGGCAAAGGTTAAATTCAAAATTTATGAATTATTATAATGGTTTGCCACTTGATTATAAAGATGAGTTTATTAAAAAAGTACAAGATTTAGATTTGCAAACATTAAATGAATTTATAAAATCGCATAAAGAGATCGCACAATTAACTTTTGCTGTAATAACAAAATAGATTTAGTGGGGTAATTATGTTATCTGTAGTTATATTAGCCGCTGGTTTTGGAACAAGGATGAAATCTAAAGAGCCAAAAGTATTACATAGAATATGTGGTAAAAGTATGATTGAATATGTTATTGAAACTGCATTACAAATAAGTTCAGATATACATATAGTATTATATAATCAAAAAGAAAAAATAAAAGATCATATAGAAAAAAAATACGAATGGTTTATACTTGATAAAATAACATTCCATACGCAGATACATGATAAATATCCGGGCACTGGTGGTGCATTAATGCGTGAAGATAAATCATTAATCAATGTAAGTGGAGATAAAGTAGTTGTTCTAAGTGGTGATACTCCCCTTATAACACAAAATGTGCTTGAAACACTTATAAATGGAATAGGAAAAATAAATCTAGGTGTATTTAAAACTAGATTCCCATATGGATATGGTAGAATTATAAAGAAAGATAATATAAATTATAGTGATATAGAATCTTACGAAATATCAAATATAATAGAAGAGAAAGATTGCACACAACAACAAAAATTAATAGAATATGTAAATGCAGGTATATATTGCTTTGATATAGAAATATTAAAATCATATATACCTATGTTAGACAATAATAATTCACAAAAAGAATATTATTTAACACAAGTTATTGATTTTGGATTCAAAAACAATAAAAATATATTTGCACATAACTTTTTAGAAGAAAGTATGATTGGAATTAATACAAAAATCCATTTATCACAGGCAGAACAAGTCATGTTAAAAAGATTAAGAGACAAAGCTATGCAAGAAGGCGTTATAATGCAGATTCCAGAAAGCATATATATTGATTATGATACTACATTTGAAGGTGAATGTTTGCTTGAAAATGGAGTTAGGATTATAGGTAAAAGTCATATAAAAGAAAGCATAATAAAGGCACATAGTGTTGTGGAAGATAGCAATATAATTAATAGTGATATTGGACCATATGCACATATAAGACCAAATTCTAATATAAAAGATTCCCATATAGGTAATTTTGTAGAATGTAAAAATGCTCATTTAAATAACATAAAAGCAGGGCATTTAAGTTATCTTGGAGATTGTGAGATACAAGAAGGTAGTAATATTGGTGCGGGAGTTATTACATGTAATTATGATGGTGTTAAAAAACATAAAACAATAATAGGCAAAAATGTATTTGTTGGCAGTGATTGTCAACTTGTTGCGCCAGTAAATATACAAGATAATGTATTGATAGGTGCAGGTAGCACAATAACAAAAGATATACCTAAAGGATCTCTTGCATTATCGCGCACAAAACAAATAAATTATGAAAATGGATATAATAAGATATTTAAAAAATAGATACAATAAAAGTAGATTTTAAATGTTGTTTATTAATATAAATAATACCAAAAAGTTAATCTATAACAATATTTATTAGTTAAAATAAAATCTATCATGCTTTATATAATTAAAAAGAAGTTTTAAAAAATATATAATATTAAAATAAAAATTTTTTAGAATTTAAAGCATATAAAAATAATCTAATAAATTGCATTAGATTAATTAGAATCAAAAATTCTAAATTAATCTACAAAATAAGTTTAAATAGTAGATTTTAGATATTAAAACAAATAGTTTGCTTGGAATCTAAATCTACCAAAGTTAGGATTACCTATAGCATATCCATAATATACACCCATATTAAGGCTATCTGTAAATTTATATGTTGCGCTTAATGCGACATCAAGGAAGTTAGCCGCTTTTACATAATTCTTTTCACCATAAAGGTTGCCTTGAGCGTTATTAAGGTTTGTGCCTGTTGAGCCTTTTTTTAAGAAAAAGAAATGAGAAGCACTTACATAGGCTAAATCAAGGGCTGCACCAAATTTTTTATACCCAAACTCTGCTTTTGCATAAGGCACAATGATTGATGAATTTTTAAATCCACCTACACCTAAGATTCCAAATCCATTTGCCTCTGCTCCAGAGAAGCTATTCCACAAATGCCCACCTAG
>JARIAP010000161.1 GCA_029257755.1 Helicobacter sp. | reverse complement strand
TTGGTTTAGCGTCTAATCGTAGATATAAAAGGGCTGATGGAATGCAGGTTGATGATACTTGTTTTGTTGATGTAACTTTGTTTGGTAGAACAGCAGAAGTTGCCAATCAATATTTAAAAAAAGGCTCTAAGGTTTTAATTGAGGGTAAGCTTAATTATGAACAATGGCAGGACCAACAAGGCAATAAAAAAAGTAGGCATACAATAGTTGCAGAGAGTATGCAGATGCTTGATACAAGACAACAAAGTGATTATGGACAAGCCAATAATAGCAGTGTTAGTAGTTATGATTCCAATTATTCTAACTCATACCAAAGAAACAATATGCAAGATTCTTATGGCACTCAATCATATAACAATATGAATATGGGTAATAATATGGGATCAAATCGTCCTAATTCTAATGGTGTATCTAATGGCAATAATCAAGGTGGATATCCAGAGCCACCTGTAATTGATATTGACGAAGAAATACCATTTTAAATTTTAATTTTATTTATGAAAGGTTAATTATGGAAAGAAAAAAGTATTCTAAAAGATATTGCAAATATACAGAAGCAAAAATTGATTTTATAGATTATAAAGATATAGAGTTATTAAAACATTCTCTTTCGGAGAGATATAAAATAATGCCTAGAAGACTTACTGGAAATTCTAAAAAATGGCAAGAAAGAGTAGAAGTTGCAATAAAGAGAGCAAGACATATGGCATTAATACCTTATGTTATTGATACAAGAAAAGTAGTTGAAAATCCATTTAAATTACAATAATTTTATATTATTTTGATATATAGTTGAATTTAGTGTTTTCTAAAATATAGAATATTGATATTATATTTATTATAATTTGTGCGATTTGCTTATCATATTTTATACTAAACTTTTAGATTATACTAAGGGGGTTTTGTGAGTAATTTTAGTTTTATAGATATATTTAAACAAACACTTAAAGAAGAGTCCCTAGCTCTTTTTAATTACAATGGGGATTTGTCTGATTTAGATTCTATAATTAAAATTATTTTAGAACTTAAAGGTAAATTAGTATTAGTTGGTGTTGGAAAAAGTGGTTTAATAGCACAAAAGATTTCTGCCACATTATCTAGTACTGGAACTCCTAGTTTTTTTTTACATCCTACCGAAGCATTACATGGTGATTTAGGTGCATTATCTAAAGATGATTGTGTAATTGCTATTAGCTATAGTGGTGAAAGTAAAGAGATTATAGATATACTTCCACATGTAAGACGACTTGGTTTAAAGATTATTACAATATCAAAGTCTAAAGATTCAAAGATGTCTTTGCTTGGTGATTATTTTATACCATTAGAGATTACAAAAGAAGCATGTCCTATTGAAACTGCCCCAACGACATCTACTACATTAACACTAGCAATAGGTGATGCACTTGCAATATGTTTAATGAAAGCAAAGAATTTTAGCAAACAAGATTTTGCATTATTTCACCCCGGTGGTAGTTTAGGTAGAGAACTTTTTGTAAAAGTAAATGATATTATGCGAACACAAAATTTACCATTAATACCAATAGATATTAGTTTGAAAGAAGCTATAGTTATAATGACTCAAGGTAGATTAGGAAATGCTTTGTTTGTTGATTCTGAAAAAAAATTACTTGGTATTTTAAGTGATGGAGATTTGCGTAGAGCTATGTTTAATGAAAATTTTAGTTTAGATTCTAAAGCATTCCTATATTCTACGAAGAATCCAAAAGTATTGCATAATAGTAATATTTTAGCGTTTGATGCACTTAAAATAATAAAAGATTCTAAAATACAAATTTTACCAATTTTAAATGAAAGTAATGTTTTAGAGGGCGTAATTCATTTGCATGATTTAATACAAGCTGGATTTAAATAATATTGTATTGTTTTTATAATTACTATACAGGGAGGTATCATGTTTGAACGTATTAATCAAATCATTAAAAATATTGAAAATATTCAAGATGAAATTACTATATCTTTAAATATGGCAAAAATTACATTAGAAGACTATATAATGATAAAAAGAGGTAGTGCTGATATGCCAGAAAATCTAAACATGAGTTTATTTATGTCTGTTGATGAACATGTTATGGAATTAAAAAAAGAAATTGATGCGTTAAATAAAATCAAAAGAGAATTGTTTGTGTTTTAAATTATACTATAATACACAATAGAATCCCAAACGACATCGGCTAAATCATCAATATGTTTTACAATAAAATTTTTCTCTGCCACAATTTATTCCTTAATTTTATGTAATGGCGTAATAGCCAAAACACATAACTTAAAAACATTATATGCAATGATTGAAAAAAGAAATGCAACATTGCTACTAAAGCCAAGTTTTTCAAAAAAATTTAACATTATTAAAAAAAAATAATAGTATAGGGATAAAATCTGTAGAAATCATATAAAGAAAGGAAATAATCTGACTAACCTTATATTTTGCATTACAATTCTTACAATACAAAACACGACCATAGCCGATAAAATATAAATTCCAAATACTCTGTAATTTATTAATTTTATTCCCACACACTTCACATTTTTATATAAAAACATTGTATTCCTTTTAACCTGCTAGATTCATATTGTAACATAATCTTATTTCATTATCTTCTAATATGGTGTGAAGAAATGCGGTGCTTGTAGAATTGTCATTCTGAGCCATAAGCGAAGAATCTTTTTGTTTTTGTGCTTGTTCTTTTTCTAATATCCTCTTAGATTCACTAGATTCACATTCTAGCTTGATATTAAGGCTATAATCTAAGAGAGAATATTTAATATTGTAAGGTTGCTACCATTTATTGTTTAATTAACTTAAGATAATAAGTTTTTATTGTGTAGGCATATTTATATTGATTTTATATTATTGTATTGAAAAATTACAATAATATTTGCCATTAGAATTAAACTATCATACTTTTAAATTCATCTGTAATTTTACATGGTTTTTTTGTTATCATATTTATATATGCTAATTGCACTTGCATGGAAAATACAAGTTCTGGTGTTTGCAATATCTCATTAATTGTTCCTATTTTAAAAATTTGTTGTTGCAATATAACAGATACATTTTTTATAGATAATGGTGTTGTTTTTACTTCATATCTATCACCTAAACTTAATGCAGATATAAAGTCTGATTCTATTCTTTTTACAACAAAACCAGAATCTCCATCTACTGGAAGAATATTTTTTGTAAAAAAAATCAAAGATCTAGCGCGTTCGCAAAACATAAAGTAACGAGCATGATACACAACACCACCACAATCTGTATCATCATAAAATACATGATTTATCATAAATATTCCTTATTATTAATTTGTATTATACATTTTGTAACAATAAAAATTTATTTGCTTTTTCTTTTGGATATGGCAAAAGATTAAACATTTCTTCCCCAATTTTTATATCATAATGTTCATCTTGTTTTGTTTTTGAATAGCCAAGCACAATTCTAGCAGCTAAGATTCTATCATTAATATTTGCATTTTTTTCTATTAATGCTATTGGACCATTTATATTTTGCGGTGTTATTTTATCCATTAAATTATGTTTTATATTTAACTTTTTACCCTCCTCTTCATTTCTTGATATTATACACCTAGTGCCATTTTCTAAAACCATATAACGACCAATTTTAAATAACTCTATATCATCAAATACAACTTTTCTATGTGATAGCATATCTTTTATTTTTGTTGCTACTGAATTATCTGTTAGTAAGCAACCACCACCAGGCTTTTCATGATATTTCCACTTGTATTTTTTAAGCATGTTAAGTTGTGTTTGACGACCTCTACCGCTTACACTAAGTAGTTTATTTCTATCAACCCAACCCATTTTTTCTGGGAAGGTTTCTTCCATTAATTTCGCACTCATAGGACGCAAAATAAGCTCATCAAGTGTTTTTGGTTTTTTGGGATTACTTCCATCTCTACTTAATATAGAATCATATAAAGAATCTTCACCAATTTTACGCACAAGTTTTTTTACTTGATCCATAGCCTCTTTTCTTTGACTCTTTGGTCTTTGTCCCAATACTTCTCCACTAATTGCAAAACTTGCATTTAATTCAACCATCTTTGCAAATGCGTGTGCAAACATATTTGCATGGCAATCAATACAAGGATTAAAATATTTTCCATATCCATATTGAGGTTTAAAAAGAATGTTATTGAAAAATTGTTTTGCAATATTTATTTGTATTAATTCTGCACCAACTTGTTTAGCAGCATTATAAAAATATTCACTTTTATCCTTATTGCTACCAAATCCTATATTAAAATTAAGTGCATATACTTTTATGCCTTGTTCGTGTAATAGTTGCATAGAAATCATAGAATCTAATCCACCACTAAATAAAGCAACCGCACTAATTTGTTTTTTTGTAGTCATATATACTCCAATACTTAATATAAATGTTAATGATAATAAAAACTTTTAAATATTAAAATAATACAATAATTGTTTTAAGATTTAAATATATTAAGTTTCATTGAGATAATATACTATATTGCAAATAGGTAAAAATTCAATATTAATAAAATTAATATTTATTGTAAATTTTATAAGTTAAACAATAAGCAATATTTATTATAGATTAAGTATATTATATATTTAAAAATTAAATTTTATAAATAATAATATTAAAGTTTAGTAAAAAATAAAGTTTTATGTTATAATAGTAGTTTTATTTTTTTGTAAGGATTGCTTATGCAAGTTATATTTAAGAACGGAGGCAAACAATACAAGGTGCAAGTAGGAGATATTCTATTGCTAGATAAATTAAGCCTTGAGCCAAAGTCAAAAATTGAAATTAGTGAAGTTTTAGCTATTATTGATGGCGAAAACTTAGAGGTTGGGACACCTTTTATAGAAAATGCAAAGGTTGAATTAGAAGTAATTAATGAGGGTAGAGGCAAAAAAGTTATTACCTTCAAAAAACGAAGGCGTAAAGATAGTAAAACCAAAAGAGGCTTTAGAAGAGATTTTACGCGTGTAAGAATAATAAATATAGTAAAATAAGGAGTATTTATGGCACATAAGAAAGGACAAGGAAGCACTCAAAACAATAGAGATTCTGCTGGTAGAAGACTTGGTATAAAGAAGTTTGGTTCTCAATTTGTTCGTGCAGGTAATATAATAGTTCGTCAAAGAGGAACAAAAGTTCATGCTGGAAATAATGTTGGTATAGGTAAGGATCATACTTTGTATGCACTAATAGATGGAATTGTGTTGTTTCAACAAAAAGATAAATATAGAAAGAAAGTTTCTGTAATTCCTAAATAATCTATTTATAAAGTGAATTTAATTATTGATTTAAAAACAACAAAAAATAATGCTGAATTCTCTTTATAAGTTAAAGGATTAGTTAATTTAACTATGCTTTAACTTATTTTAAATAAGATTCTATAGATTTTTTAAATGTAGTTGTTATTTTATCAAAATTATCTTCATTGAAATATTCTAAATTCAAAATATTAACATTGCTATATTTTTTTATAAAGTCATCTATTTGTTTATCTTTTTTTCCATTCATAACAACACATAATAATTCTATATTTTTTTGTTTTAAAGCTTCTATGCTAAGCAAAACATGATTAATTGCACCTATATAATATTTACCAACTAATATTGTAGGAAGTGGATTTTTATATATATAATCAATCATACATATATTTTCATCAATAGGTGAAAATAAGCCTCCAGCAAGCTCTATTATTAAATTATTGCTTTTTGGTAATTGTATATTAAAGGCATTATAATTTAATCTTTCTTTAACTTTTCCAATATGTGGTGAAGCTGCGGTTTGCAATGTGATTCCATCATTAAAAATAAATGTATTTGGGCTATTTTTTTTTATAAAATCAGAATCTTTTGGATTACCAGCTTGTATTAATTTAAAATAATCGTAATTAAACTTATTGCATATAGCTAAACTAACATGTGTTTTACCGATATCTGTATGAATACCTGCTATATATATTTGCATAATATCTCCATTAAGTTTTATAATTTTGTTTCTAAAGTAATATAAGAAAAATCAAATATTGATGGCTTGAATGTATCAATTTTAAGTTGAATTTTCATTGTTTTGCGTTCAAATACAGATGGCGTTTTAAATGCTATCAAAAAACCACTTGATAAAGAATTATTTAGAAATAATATATCATCTAATTCTATTTCTTCTACACTCCTAATCCATAAGGGTTTTTTATTAAGCATAGTAATTTGCATTGAATCTGGCACTATAATATTTTCATCATCATTAAATATTTCTAAAAAAAAATACTCTCTATTACTATATACACTTATATCTATATTGTTTAAGTATGTAAGTCTTGCCACAATTTTTAATTTATCATCATTTGAAATTATCAAAGCCATTCTGCTATTTTGTGCTATTAGTTCTGGAGGAGAATCTAAAAATTCTGTTTTTGCAAAATATGAAGTGCAATTAGTAAATAATATAAAAATATTAATTTGTAATAATAAAATAGTTAATTTTATAATGCGTCCCATATATTTTCTTTGCTAATTTTACTACTAATTTTAGCAAATTTGTTATAATAATTTATTGTAAATTTTAAAAATAGAGTAAATTATGAATATTAGACATCTTATACAGGTAACAGATTTAAGTATTGATGAGATAAGGCATATATTTAAGCACACTTCAAGTATGCCAGATAGCAACAATACTTTAAGGGGCAAAAGATTTATTACAATATTCTTTGAAAATTCAACAAGAACATTGAGTAGTTTTGAAATAGCAATAAAAAATTTAGGTGGAGAAGTTATTAGGCTTGATGTTGCTAGAAGTTCAACAACAAAGGGAGAGAGTATAGCAGACACCGCTGCTACTTTAAATGCTATGCAACCGCATGCAATAATAGTTAGGCATAAAAGTGCTGGAGCACCAAATTTTTTA
>JARIAP010000158.1 GCA_029257755.1 Helicobacter sp. | reverse complement strand
TAGATTTATCCCCTAGTGCTAAGTATGAAAATTATAAAAAAATAGATATTGTTTGTAGTGAAGATAAAACAAATATTGATTTTATCATTTATGATAAATATTTTAATGAAAATATATGCTCTCATACCGCAGATTTTACAAGATTTAAGCAAGTGAAAGAGGGGGTAAGAGTAAGCTCTGGATATATGCAAATTCCTTATACACAAAACAAAGAGGTTAATGACTTTATCAATAAAAGTTGTGAATGTATCTATGTAGGTGGAGAAGAACCTCCCTAAAATGCGTTTAATGTTGCAGAAAAAATACAAAGGCAATATAAATCTTTCAAAGCTTATACAAAGAGAAGTGCAAAATTATAAAGAAGCATTTGGTGAGTAATACCCTATTAAATATTTTTTACAAACTTCTAGATTGCAGAAAAAGGTAAGTAAGCATAAGATATTAATGCAAGGATTAAAAAGTAATTATAAATAAGAGGCATAAACGATACCTTTTATTAAGATTCTTTTTCTTTCTTGGGGTTGTTCTTTATTGGTAGAATCTTTCTTTTTAGATTCTTGTGTTAGCTCCAATAATAAGCCTAGATTCCATACAACAAGGCACAAAGATAAAAAAGGAATTATTGGAATCCACCAAAATGACCACAGCATACTACGAGCTTCTGCTACCATCTCACAATACAAAGGTAATTTAGTTATTGATAAACTTCCTTGATATTAGTGATTTTTTAATGCGATACAGCAAAATAATCTCAATATACATCAAGCAAAAAGGTGTAAAATGTATTAGAAAATTTGAAAATCTATATACTCTAAAAAATAAACAAAAAAATAGATTATAAAAATAGCAAAAATAATCAAAAAAAAACTTTATACCTTGATATTTGTTGTATAGCAAATATCAAAAGAAGCTATATATAAGAAGCAAACAAAATGTTATTGTGATTAAATATTGCATAAATATACCAAATCCACTATTTCTTGTGTCAAACACATAAAAATCTTTCTTGTTAAATAATTCAAGTGCTATAAAGTTCAGCAGTTTAATGCCATAATCCGCAACTAATAAGCCCACAATCAAATTAACAAAAATTAAAAATACAAATAAATATACACGCCTACCAAGCATAAACTTCTCTCCCATCAGAATCTAATGCTAATAAAGAATGGTCAGGCTTTAAGCCTATAAAAGTCCATTCGTTATGAGTGGGATATGTTCTTTTTATATTTTCTTATAGCAAAATTTAACTCCTTATCTACCATTTTATTATCATAATTATCTGCAAGTTTATCTTTTAGTTAAGGTTTTATATCCATATTTTTGCTATTATAAAAGAATCAAAGTGAAAAAGTTTATTTAAGTAATTTATCTTATTATATGTTATATGTTTTTTATTAACATTAATTGCAATTAGATTTGGAGGTGGCATGAAGCTTTATAAATTTTTCTTATACTAGCTATTATACTGCTTATTCCATTACTACAATTAGTTTAGCAATACAAACATATAGGAAGTTTAAATGGTGGAAACTCTTAATTTTAATACCTTTAATCACTTTGACTATTCTTATATGTGTTTGGTTTTATTGCGATGTAATACATAGCTCCCCTGCACCTACCATTTGCTTTGCTAACAATAAACCTATTTTTTGTGATGAGGTATAAACAACAAATGCAAACAAACAATAAAGATAAAAACTAAAAATAATGTAAGCTTGGCTTAAATACTTATAGGTATATTGTTTATATAATTTAAGTAGAATTATCGCAATCTTTTTATGGAGCATTAATATGATTTTAGATATTGTAAAGTATCCAAATAAAATATTGAGAAAAATTTCAAAAGAAGTAATTAAATTTGATGTAGAATTACATAATTTATTAGATAATATGTATGAAACCATGATAAATAGTAATGGAGTTGGACTTGCAGCAATACAGGTTGCATATCCATTAAGAGTTTTACTTGTAAATATACCACGAGAAGATGATAATGAGCAATGTAAAGAAGATTTACTTGAAATAATAAATCCAGTTATATTGAAAACAGAAGGTGAAATAATTTGGAATGAGGGATGTTTATCTGTGCCCGGATTCTATGAAGAAGTAAAAAGATTTGATAAAATATCTTTATATTATTATGATAGAAATGGTATTAAACATGAAAATATTTTTGAAGGATTTATGTCGGTAGCAATACAACACGAAATGGATCATTTAAATGGAATCCTATTTGTAGATAAACTTTCATTGATTAAGAGAAAAAAGTTTGAAAAGGAGCTTAGAAAAAATCAAAAAAAATAAATTTAAGCGTTCTATAAGACTTTTTTAGATAGAATCAAAGCTTATTTTCAATTATTTTATAAGGAATTAAAATGGCAAGAAGATGCGATATAACTGCAAAAGGTGTAATGGTGGGCTGTAATGTTAGTCATGCAAACAATAAAACTAAAAAAAGAAGTTTGCCAAATCTTAGAAGTATGCGTTTAAAATTAGAAGATGGTACTTCTATAAAAATTAAAGTTGCAGCCTCTACTTTAAGAACTCTTAAGAAAAAAAGTAAATAAATTGTGTATATATGTAAATAATAAAATATATTGATATTTAAAGCCTTTATACTAGTTTATATTTATTTAACTTTTATTTTTTATATGCTATGATAATTCACTATTTTATAAATATGTAGTTAAATTTGATTTTATTTAAATAAGATAGAATGCGTGAATTATTTATTTTTTAGGAAAAAATATGGCAAAAACAACAGATCTTGATGATATTTATGATACACCAACTAAGAAATTAGGTGTTTTTGGAATCTTCAAAATTCTTTTTTACATGTTTTTGACTATTGGTGTAATATTTTCTGGCATTATTGGATATTATGGTTATCAATTGTATAAAGAATTGTCTCCACAAGTTCATGCTATGATAGATTATCATCCAAACGAAATAACACAGGTATTTGATTCTAAGGGTCGTTTAATTGCTAATTTATTTGATGAAGAATATAGGTTTTATGCAAAATATGATGAAATACCCGGTAGAGTAATTGAGGCATTATTAGCAGTTGAAGATACAATGTTCTTTGAGCATGAGGGCGTAAATTTTGATGCTATTGCAAGAGCAGTGTTTAAAAATGTAGTAAATATGAAATATATGGAGGGTGGTAGCACATTAACACAACAGCTTGTAAAAAATATGCTTTTAACAAGTGATAGGACACTTAATCGTAAATTAAAAGAATTTTTGCTTTCTATTAGAGCAGAACAAGTTTTAACAAAAGAACAAATTTTAGAAAGATATTTAAATTACATTTTTTTAGGACATGGTTATTATGGCATTAAAACAGCATCATTAGGTTATTTTAAAAAAAACTTAAATCAATTAACTTTAAAAGAAATAGCAATGCTTGTTGGGTTACCAAAATCACCTGTAAAATATGATCCAACAAGACATTTAAAAAATTCATTAAATCGTGCAAATGCAATTTTAAAAAGAATGTATGATTTAGGGTGGATTACTCAAGCAGAATTTAATCATGGTATTAAAGAAATTCCAAAAGTATATAATCAAACATTAACACAAAATAAAGCCCCATATGTAGTAGATGAAGCATTGCGTGAGTTAGGCGATATAGAAAACCTAAAATCAGGTGGATATAAGATATATTTAACAATAGATCTTGATTATCAAAAGATAGCAAGAGAATCTTTAATAAAAGGATTTGAAAATATACAATTTCGTATAACTGATAGAGAACAAAGAGCAAGAGAATGGCAAAAAAAACCAAAACTTACAGAATCAGAAATTGAAGAGTTAAATACAAGTAGCTCTACCACTTTAAATGGTGCAATAGTTGTTACAAATCCGCATACAGGAGAAGTATTAGCTATGGTTGGTGGTGTTGATCATAATAAAAGCTCATTTAATAGAGCAACACAGACAAATAGACAATTTGGTAGCACCATGAAACCATTTGTATATCAAATAGCATTTAATAAAGGGTATTCTCCAGCAGAAATTGTTATTGATTCTCCAAAGAGATTTGGAAGTGGTGGTAAGTTGTGGCAACCAAATAATGATACAAGAAATTTTTTAGGTCCAGTTACCATGCAAACTGCACTTGAAAAATCACTTAATATACCAGCTATAGACACTGCTTTAAAAATTACTGAAGGCTCACTTTATGATGGCTTAAATGAAATGGGATTTGAGAATTTTCCAAGAGATTTAACCGTTGTGTTAGGTAGTTTATCCCTATCTCCTATGAAAGCTGCAATGCAATATAGTTTATTTTCAAATAGTGGAACAATAGTAAAACCTTATGTTGTAGCAAAAATTATAGATCCTAATGGAAAAGAAACTTTATTTCAAACTACACAAACAACATTTACTACACCTCAACAAGCATTTTTAATTACTTCGATATTAAGAAATGTAGTTCAAAAAGGCACAGGGTATAGGGCTAGAGTAAATGGAATACAAATTGCAGGTAAAACGGGGACATCAAATCAATCAAGAGATGTTTGGTTTTGTGGTTATACTCCTGATTTACAAGCAATAATTTGGTATGGAAGAGATGATAATACACCAATTGGTGGTGGTGCTTATGGAGGAAATGTTTCTGCGCCTGTATTTGCTGATTTTATAAAAAAAGTTTTAGATATTAATCCGGGTATGCAGAGAAGTTTTAGGACACCTAGTGGCGTGTATCAACAACAAATTGGTAAAGAGTTTATTTATTACACAGATACATCAAGAATTAACTACGACCAGATTGAAGAGCAAGAAAAATTGCGTGAAATTGATAATGTTATATGGTAATAATTATGTAAATTGCATAATGTTTTCTTTTATAAATTGGAGTTAAAATGTGAAAAAATATATAGCTACAATATTTTTGATATTTATATATGTTATGTATGGTGAAAGTAATATTAAAGAATATTCAATACCAAATCTTAAAAAATCTAAAGAAGCAAAAAACATTTTATATAACAATATTTCATTTCAATTTAATGTAAATAAAAGGCGTCTAAAAATAAAGCAAAAAGATATTATTGTTAGTAAAATTACACAAAATATATTTAAACAAGATTCTAAAATGGCATGTCAAAAACTTTTTTTGTTTGCATTAAAAGATTTACAAGAAAAAGCAATAAAAATAAATGGTAATAAAATTATTAATATCAAAAGTTTTTTAGGTAATAGTTCTTATTCAAGTACAAAGAAGTTTAAATGTGATGTTGGAAATGTATTTAGTGTTGTAACCCTTAAGGCTGATATTATGTAATATTCTTATTTTGATGAATAATTTGATTAGTTGAAATAAAAGTAATAAGCAATTAAGCTTAGTCTAACATGATGTAATATAGAATTTAATAAAAAATATAATAAAATATGACAATAAATTATAATTTTTATATTTATATCATATTAATATAATTATGCCTTTTGTTTTTAATTAATATATATTGATTTAGTGTTAAGTTTAAGTATAGTTAAGTTATAATGTTATAAAACATAAATTTATACAATCTAAAAGCTAAAGGCAAAAACTATTATATTTTATATAGTATATTATTTTGTGACTAATGTTTATTTTTAAAATATTTATTTTAGTTTGATATAATGAAAAATTTAGTTTATCAAGTAAAAAGGATAAAATATGGCAACAAATAAAATTAATGAAAAACTTGAAAGCTTATTTAAAAATACAAAAGAAAAATGTATATCATATGAATCAATAGCACAAGCAATTGATGCAGAACCAAATATGTCTATCATACAAAAAATAAAATCTCTTAGCAAAACAAATAAAAAACAACTTATTAGTTCATCGGAAATGGCAAAAAATTTAAATGAACAAGATAAGATTAAGGCAGATTTGATAAAGCAAAAAAATATTGAAGAATCTCTTAGCGAAGAATTTGATTTTCAAAAAGAAAGAGAATTGCTTGAATGGAGTAGAAGTGATAGCCCGGTTAGAATGTATTTAAGAGAGATGGGACAAATTCCTTTGCTTAGTAAAGAAGAGGAAATTAATCTTAGTAAAGATATGGAAAAAGGTGAAGATATTATAATAGATGCCATTTGTTCTGTGCCATACTTAATAGATTTTATATATGATTATAAAGATGCATTAATTAACCGTGAAAGAAGGGTTAAAGAGCTATTTAAAAGTTTTGAAGATTCTCAAGGCGATGATGATTCTGATGATGTTGAATATGAAGAAAATGAATATGAGTTTGATGAAGACAATAAAATAAAAAACAAGAAAAATACAAAGGCAGATGAAGCAAGAATTGAAAAGGTATTAGAGAGTTTTCAAGCATTAAATGATGCAAAAAATGATTGGTTATTAATTTTAGATCAAGATGGTGAATATGAAAGGCAAGGTGTTGTTAGAAGTGTTGATGAGGAACTATTACATACACTTTTACTTGCACATAAAAAGCATATTCTCAAGCAAAGATTACTTGCTTTAGGACCAACTAGCAAATTAATTAATGAATTAACAAAAGCTATGGAAAATAGTTTAAAAAATGATGATGGATTTGATAGAGAGTTAAAAAGACTAGAATATAGATTAAATTTGTTTAATGATAGTTTAAGAGATAATCATCAAAAGATATTAAAAAACATTACAAATATGACTAGAGAAGACATAGTAGCACAAGTTCCAGAAAATACTATGGTTGGCACTTATGTTGAGATTCAAAAGCTTTATAAAACAAGAGAAGCTAGTAAAAGTGGCTTTAATCTTGAACCAGAAAAATTAAAAGAGATTTTAGAGCAAATAAAGCGTGGAAAAAAAATATCTGATATTGCAAAGACTAAAATGAGTAGAAGTAATTTGAGGCTTGTTGTAAGTATTGCTAAAAGATATACAAATAGAGGATTGCCATTTCTTGATTTAATACAAGAAGGAAATATAGGGTTAATGAAAGCGGTAGATAAATTTGAGTATCGCAAACAATATAAATTTTCTACATATGCAACATGGTGGATAAAACAAGCAATTAGTCGTGCAATAGCAGATCAAGCAAGGACTATTAGAATCCCAATACATATGATTGACACAATTAATAAAATTAAAAATTTAATGAGAAAACATGCACAAGAAAAAGGTGAAGAATTAGATGTAGAATCTATTGCTAATCAAGTTGGATTAAGCGTTGATAAGGTTAAGAATGTAATTAAAATTACAAAAGAACCAATAAGTTTAGAAGCTCCAATTGGTAATGATGATGATGGTAAATTTGGTGATTTTGTTGAAGATAAAAGCACAATGAGTTCTATGGATATAATGTTAAAAGAAGACTTAAGACATCAAATAGACAATGTATTAGATCAACTTAATGAAAGAGAGAAAGCCGTAATAAAAATGAGATTTGGCTTACTTGATGATGAAAGTGATAGAACTTTAGAGGAAATAGGAAAAGCCCTAAATGTTACTAGAGAGAGAGTAAGACAAATAGAATCTAGTGCCATAAAGAAGCTTAAACACCCAAGAATAGGGCGTCAATTGAGACAATATTTAGGTGGTTAATTTAAATAACTTTAGATATTTGATATACTTGAATTAAAATTAAAAATACAATAAAGTATATTATATGCTTATGTATTAAATATAATATATTTTATTATCATTTTATAATAATTTTAATATCTAGTTTAAAATTATCATTATTATTTAATACATATTATGAATTTAATATTTGTTTAATTTTTTTCTAAAAAAAGTTTAAGGTTAAGTTAAATAATGTTATAATTAACAATAGTTTTTGCTAGGAGCAATTCATGCGTATTTTAATTATAGATAGTAATAAAGATTTAGTAGATTTAGTAATTAAAGAACTAACAAAAAATAACTATCAAATTGATTCTGCATATAATGTAAAAGACGGAGAATATCATATTAGCGTTAGAAGTTATGATATTGTGCTTGGTGGCTTTAAATTGTTAGATGGTGATGCAAAAGATATAATATCTGTTGTAAAATGTAAATACCCAAAAGTTCCAGTTATAATTTTAGGTGATAAAGATACACAAAATGAAGTAAATGCTTTTAAAGATGGTGCAGACGATTATATTATATCGCCTATAAATATGGAAGTATTAATTGCGCGTATTCAAGCTAGATTAAAATTATGGGATTCCAACTTGATAGAAATTGGTGATTTAGTAATTATGCCAGATGAAGAAAAGATAACTTTTAGGGGTAAAGAAGTTGAAGTTAAAGGTAAGCCATTTGAAGTACTAACTCATCTTGCTAGACAAAGAGATCAAATAGTATCAAAAGATCAATTGCTAAATGCTATTTGGGATGAACCAGAACTTGTAACGCCTAATGTTATAGAAGTAGCAATAAATCAAATAAGACAAAAAATGGATAAACCTCTTAATATTAATACAATAGAAACAGTTAGGAGAAGAGGTTATAGGTTTTGTTATCCTAAAGAATAATTAATATATAAATTAAATTATACCTTTTAGCAATTAAATTTTCATGTTATTTTAAACCATATGAATTATCGAAGATAATAATTTGATAAAATAAGTAAATATAGTTTAATTGTGTTTTATATTTGCAATAGTTAAATTTTGTAGGATACAATGATTTATCTAAATCTTGTAATAATTTTTATAATACTTTTTCTTATAATCCACTAAACCATTATGTATCAATCTTTGTTCCGCATTTTTATAGGATTTTTCTAATATTTTATTACACTTGAAACTTATAAGAAAAGGCATAGAATCATTTGTGATTCCAAATTTATATTTCAATGAAAAAATAATAATTAAATTTATAAATTCTATAGCAAAAGGCAATAATAGTGTTATA
>JARIAP010000066.1 GCA_029257755.1 Helicobacter sp. | reverse complement strand
ATTCCATTTAACAAATGGCTAGGGAAACCTAAGGGAAAGTGCAACAGAAATATACCGCCTTATTTAGGTAAGGGTGAAATGGTGAGGTAAGAGCTTACCGATTTCTTGGCAACAAGAAATGCCATGCAAACCCAATTCGTAGCAAGAATAGCAGGTTATTATCTCTATATTTTAGCTATTCGCTTGAATAATATTGCGAAATATTATCTAGATAAATAATTACTTAATACAGAACTCGGCTTATAGCTACACCTACTTTTTGCTATGATTTTATTGAACAATGTATAAAAATTAAGATATATTTAAAAAATAACCTTATGGATTTTTAAAGCAAAAATTTAATATTTATGATTTGTGAGCTTTATACAATCTACTATGATAATATCAAATAATAAAATTTAATTTTTTATAATATAATCAATAATTTTGCATTTTTTGACAAAATAAATATACAATTATATTTCAAATAACAATGTTATTTAATTATACAATATGAGGATTCTATGGGAAATTTATTTTTTAAGCTTATATTTGGCATTTTATGTTTTGGTATGTTTGTTAATAATATATTGGCTAAAGACAATATTAAAGAGATACAGCAGTTATTGAAAGATAGGACTAGTTTGGATTTTAAGGTTATTTCAAATTCTAAAGATTCATTAAAAGGTATATCATTTGTTGTTGTGGAATCTCCATCTGGTGAGAGACTAGGTCTTCTTGCAAGTCAAAATGGAGATTATATTGTTCCTATTTCTGATGGCATTAGTGCTAATAATTCAAATAATAGTTTAAAATTAGCAATTGAAAATGTCAATCAATACAACAAAAACAATAAAGATACAAAAGTTATTGAGTTGTTTAAAAAATATGAAGAATTTATACTAAAAATACCATCTTCAAATAAAACTAAGAATACTACTTATATGATTTTAGATACAACTTGCCCCTATTGTTTGCAAGAAGTATCTATGTTAGATCAATATCTAAAAGATTCTAATTTAGAAATATTAATTGTTGGAATTTTAGGACAAAAAGCACATAATAGGGCTGCTGGATATTATCAAGAATTGCAAGGCACTAAAACTAGAGAGCAAAAAATAAATTTATTAAAAAAGGTGTTTAAAAGAGATTACTCACCAACAATTACAAATGAAGCTATAGCTACAAAAATGTCTGAAGCAAGCCTTGAGGCTGGTGTGCAAGGTGTGCCATATATAATTAAAAAATAATTTAAGGTTTTTTATGGTTAGAGCAAAAGATATAGATAAATCTGTATGGATTATTTTTTCCATATTTACAATCTTTTTATTTGTTGTAAATGTTCTTTTTCCAACGCAAAGTGATAGTCTTGGCGTTCCATATGGTGGGATTAAAGCCGCTATAAATTCATATATGAATTGGAATGGTAGGTTTGGGGAGCTAATGGCTGTGGCAGTGTTAAATTATATTTCTTCAAGTGTATTTTTTGCGTTTTTAAACTCAATGGTTAGCATATTATTTACATTATCATTTTTTATCCTAATATTTGGTAGATTACCACAAACTCGTGATGATAGTGTATTAATTGCAATTTTTATTTTTTGTATTCTTGCTTTCTCCATGTTTGGTTCAATATTTATATGGGCATCTGGTAGTCTTAATTATCTTTGGGCATATTGTGGCATAGTATTAGTTGGTTTGCCATATCGCATTTTTTGGAATCAATATATACAGATAAATTCACCTTCATTTTTTGTAAATATACAATCTTTTGAAACAAATATGTTTTTATTATCAATTTTCTTTATTGCAAGTTTTTGTGCCGGCATGTCTAATGAACTTGGCGGGATTATTGCAATATTGTTTCATTTTATTTTTTTATTTTATGGTATTTTTATCCTTAAGATAAAATTTCCATATTGGTATTATATAGGCATCCTGCTATTTATACTTGGTTATTTGGCGTTGTATTTTTCACCGGGACAAGCTATAAGAATAAAAGTTCTTATAGATAAAAATTCTTTCACCACTATTAGTAGCTTTCTTAATATGAGTTTATATGAAAAGTTATTTATAATTGATAAAATGTATGGTCTATTAACTAGGACTATTATTGTGATTATTTCTAATTTAAGCGTATTATTATTTTTTATTGAACGCTACAGAAAGAAAGATTTAATATCTTGTTTATTTCCTTTATTTTTACTATGTTCTATATATGTCATAAAGTATATACATTATTTTGATGGTTATAATAATATTATTATGTCTTTGCTAGTTATAGTAATGTATGCTTATATATTTATTATATATAAAAAAGAAGTTAATTTACAATTCCAAAAAATATATTTTAACTTTTTATGTATGTTTTTGTTTTTCTATGTAATTGCAACTTCTACTTTTCAAGTTCATCTGTATTTTCCAAATAGGTCTATGCTTTTTGTAGTTTTATTTGGCATATTTGGTTTCTATTGTATTTACCAGATTATTAGCATTTTATTTTTACAGCATATTATAAAAATTCAATATGCTATTTTTACCGCTTGTTTGTTATATATGTTTTTTGTATTGTCTGCGTATGTTGATATGCGTTTAAAATGGAATAATATGTTATCTTATATTGAACAACAAAAAAGCGTTGGTGTAGAGCATATAGTAGTAGATGGTAAATATTTTCATAGCTTTTATAAGAGATATGGTGATTGGGTTAATCCTGGGGATAATGCTGAAACATGGCCAAATACAATATATGCCAAATACTTTGGGGTAAAAACTTTTATTGTTAAGTAGTAGTAAAAAATACAATTAAATATTCTTACACACTGCTATTTGATATTTCTATCATTTGTGCAATACTTTCTTCAAAATTTGATTGTATATTTTCATCTTGCCCTAAAAATTCTTCCATTAGTGCTTTTTTGTCTATTGCTTCATCTAATTCTATATCATTACCTTTGTGATAACTACCAATTCTAATTAATACTTCATTTTCTTTTAGTAATGCTTGCATTCTACGAAACTTTCTAGCAGCATTTCTATGTTCTTGCGAAATAATATCGTGCATTACCCGTGAAGCTGAATTTAATATATTTATTGGAGGGTAAATTCCAAAGTCTGTTAAACTTCTGTCTAGCATAATATGTCCATCTAATATACTTCTACTTTGATCTGCTATTGGATCATTTAAATCATCTCCTTCCATTAAAACAGTAAAGAATGCTGTAATACTTCCTTTACCTTCTTCTTTTCCTGCTCTTTCCATTAATTGAGGTAGTAATGTTAATACAGATGGCGGATAACCTTTACTTGTAGGTGGTTCTCCTAGCGCTAGTCCAATCTCTCTTTGTGCCATAGCAAATCTAGTTACAGAATCCATAATAAACAATACATCATGCCCTTGATCTTTGAAAAATTCTGCTATTGCCATAGCTGAAAATGCCCCATATTTACGCATTAATGGAGAATCATCGC
>JARIAP010000191.1 GCA_029257755.1 Helicobacter sp. | reverse complement strand
TGTTATTACAAATGTCTTTAAATCTGAAGATGGCAATATTAAACTTGTTACATTATCACAAGAATCTGAACATTTTCTCTTAAATAAACTTAAAGATCAACATGGTGCAAAATTCTTATTGCTTAATACTAATGAAATGCAAAAACTAATAGATTCAGTGCAACAAGAAAGCTTAAAAATTATACAAAGAAATATTACACCTGTAATTTTGGTTGTAGATCCGCAATTGCGTATGCCTTTAAGTATTAAATTAGAGCAGTTTAAACTTGATTCTGTTGTAGTATTAAGCCATGCTGAAATTGATCCAAATGCTTCATTTGAAGTGATTGGGACAATTGATGTTGGATTTCAATAAATAATAATCCATAAAAAATTAAATTTAACTAAACTATTTTTAATCTTATAACTTATTTATATAATAAAATTTTTATTTAAATATGTTAAAAACTAGTTATAATTATTTGTTTATAATAGCAAAATACAGAATTATAGTATAATAACAAAAGGTTTTCTATGCAAACATTGACTTTTAAAAGCAAAGCACAAAATTTAGTTTCTCTTAGCAATATTTTAAAATGTGCTAATATTTTACCATTTGTAATTGTTAATAAAGATACAATAAAACAAGACATAACAAAGGCATTGCAATATATTTACACATTAGATACAGATAGGATTATAATTAGAAGTTCTTCATTAAATGAAGATTCTATAAATAATTCTAATGCAGGTGCATTTCTAAGTATTTCAAATGTAGATATAAATGATGAAGAAAAAATTAAAGATGCTTTATATAAAGTTGCGGATTCTATGCCCAATGATAATGATGAGATATTAATACAACCTTATTTGAAGAATATTATTTTATTTGGCGTTGCTTTTAGTGTTGATAAGGATAATTTTTCACCATATTATTGTATAGAGTATGATAATAGTGGCTCTAGTCATAGTATTACAGATGGTAGTAGCAAAGATAAGGTAAGCTATTTTCATTATAGAGATTCTACGCATGAAACAAGCGATAAATATTTGTCTCAAATAATTTCTCTTATAAGAGAATTAGAAATTTTATTTAATTATAAATTTTTAGATATAGAATTTGCATTCGCAATTTGCAATAATGAAACTAAGTTGTATTGTTTGCAAGTTAGACCATTAGTAGAAGGCAAAATAAATTTATTTAATTCATTGCCATATGACGCCTTGCATAGATTGCATAAACGTTTTAGTGGATTTTTTAGAAAAACTCCAAAGGTATTGGGTGATAGAGCTATGTTTGGTGTTATGCCCGATTGGAATCCAGCAGAAATAATAGGATTGCGCCCAAAAAGATTAGCCCTTAGCTTATACAAAGAAATTGTTACAGATAATATTTGGGCTTATCAAAGAGATAACTATGGTTATAGGGGATTACATTCTCATCCACTTATGCATTCATTTTTGGGGATTCCATATATTGATGTTGTATTGTCGTTTAATTCTTTTATACCAAAGGATTTAGATGATAGAATCTCTGAAAAATTAATTAATTATTATATAAATAAACTTATAAAACATCCTGAATTTCATGATAAAATAGAGTTTGAAATTGTATTTTCTTGTTATGATTTTAATACGCCAAATGCACTTAAATCCTTAATGGAATATGGTTTTAACTCAAATGAAATTAAAAGAATTGAGTTTGCTTTATTAGAGCTTACAAATTCAATTATTAATGTTGAAAATGGATTTTATACAAAAGACTTGCAAAAGGTGGATAAATTAAAAGATGCGTATGAAAATATATTAAATTCAAATTATTCTTTAATTGATAAGATCTATTGGAGTATAGAAGAATGCAAAAGACTTGGGACTTTACCATTTGCTGGTATTGCTAGAGCAGGGTTTATTGCCATGTTAATGCTTAATTCTTTAGTAAAAATAGGTTTTTTAAGCATAGATGAAAAGCAACAATTTTTAAATTCATTAAATACGGTGAGTAGGCAATTAAGTATTGCAATAGCAAATTTAACTCAAAGCAATAAAGATGAGTTTTTACAAAAATTTGGTCATTTAAGGGCAGGAAGCTATGATATTTTATCTCCAAGATACGATGAAGATTTTGATAGATATTTTACTTTAAATACAAATATAAATATTACAGAACAAAATAATTTTAAACTAAGTAATGATAGATTAAAAGAACTTGATATTATATTAAAAGAACATGGATTAAAGATAGATTCTAAAAATTTCTTTTCTTTTTTAAAAACTGCCATCGAAGGTAGAGAGTATGCTAAATTTGAATTTAGTAAATTATTATCTTATACTCTTGTTTTGGTTGGTGAGCTTGGAGTGCATTATAATATCAACAAAGAAGATATGGCACATCTAGATATAAATGATATTTTATCTCTTTATTCTAGCTTATATTCTAAAAGCCCAAAACAAAAGTTGCTAGATGGAATTGCAAGACATAAAGAAGAATATAAACTCACATTAGCAGTTAAACTACCACAATTAATTAGCAATCCAAGTCAAATTTTTTCTTTTAAAACAGAAACTATAATGCCAAATTTTATTACCCAAAAAAGTATTACTGCATTAATTGCTACAGAAAAAGATCAAGATTTAGAAGGTAAAATTGTGCTTATTTATGCAGCTGATCCCGGATTTGATTATTTATTTACAAAAAATATTGTTGGTTTTGTTACTTGTTATGGTGGTGCAAACTCTCATATGGCTATTCGTGCTTCCGAATTATGCTTACCTGCTGTTATTGGTGTTGGTGAGGAAAATTATCAAAAGTATTTGAAAGCAAAGAGATTGCAAATTAATTGTGAAAGTGAACAAATAATATGTCTGTGAAAAAATTTATTGCAATTTCTCAAAGATTATATGAAGTAAAAGAATATTATGAAATAAGAGAGACTTTAAGTGTTGATTGGGGTATATTTTTTAGGAATTACTTAAATGATTTTTTAATGCTACCATTGAGTATAGAACAAAATTTTATATATTATATTCCTTTTGTAAGCGGTATTATTCTTAGTGGTGGAAATGATTTATCGATATTTAACAATAATACTCTTTCTGCAAGGCGAGATGATTTTGAAATAAAACTAATAGAATCTTGTATAAAACATTCTATACCAATTTTAGGTATTTGTCGTGGAGCTCAATTGTTAGCACATTATTTCAATTCAAATCTAATATCTTGTAAAAATCATGTTGGCATACATGAAATACAACAAGGAGATGAAGTGTTTTTAACAAATTCATACCATAATTATGCTATTGATAAATTAGGCAATAATTTAATATCTCTTGCAAATAGTAAAGATTCTTATATAGAATCTTTTAAGCATGATACATTTCCTATATTTGGTATCATGTGGCATATTGAAAGAGATAAAGGTATGATTAATGATGGAATTTTTAATGAATGGTTAAAAATGATAAAGGAGAGAATATGAGAGCAATTATTTTAGCTGCTGGTTTTGGTTCAAGACTTATGCCATTAACAAAAGAAGTCCCAAAATGTATGGTTTCATATAAAAATAAAAAATTAATTGATTATGAATTAGAGGCATTATATGAATCTGGTATTAAAGACATTTGCATTGTTGGTGGCTATTTATTTGATATTTTAATAAAATATGTTAATTCTAAATATACTAATATTAAATTTTATGAAAATATAAATTATGATAAAACTAATATGCTTTATACATTATTTTGTGCAAGAGAATTTATGGATCAATGCCTTAAAGATAAAGAAGATATAATTATTTCTTATGCAGATATTGTTTATTTTAAAGATAGTGTATTAAAGCTTATTGAATGTAAATATGATTTAGGAATAATTATTGATAAAAGATGGAAAGAATTATGGGAAAAAAGATTTAGTGATCCATTAAGTGATGCAGAAACACTTCAATTAAATAATAATAAAATTATAGAGTTAGGAAAAAAAGCTAAAGACTATTTAGAAATAGAGGGGCAATATATAGGACTTTTTAAAATATCATATAGTTTTTTATCAAAAGTATTAGAATTTTATGATGGTTTAGATAGAAATATACTTTATGATTCTAAAGATTTTAATAATATGTATATGACTAGTTTTTTACAAAGTTTGATTAATGCCTTTAATAATGCCTATGCAGTGGAAATATTTGGCAATTGGTGTGAGATTGATTTTAAAAGCGATTTAGATATTGATTATATAAGGTGAGATATGCAAGATGGATTAATTTTTATTACAGGGCTTAGCGGTAGTGGCAAAAGCACATTATCAAAAGAATTGATAAAGCAAATTAAGATTCAATATAACATAAGGGCTATATCTCTTGATGGAGATTCTTTGCGTGAGTGTGTTGGAAATATTGATTATAGCAAGAGTGGTAGAGAAAATATGGCAATGTATTATGTTAGAACCGCTAAAATGCTTGTTGATCAAGGTTTTTTAGTTGTATTATCAACAATATCTATGTTTAATAAGGTTAGACAATTTAATAGAGATAATATTAAAAACTATATTGAGATATATTTAGATGTATCAAAAGATATTCTAGCTAAAAGAGATAGTAAAGGGTTTTATAAAAATAAAACTATAAACATGGCTGGAATCAATCAAGAAATAGAACTACCAACACAAAGCGATTTGATATTTTATAATAACTATGATATACAAGAAGCAATTGCACAAATCTTAGTTATATATAAGGATAAAAATTGAATAAAATAAATACTTTTCTTTTGTATGATAGTTTAATGATAGCCATAGAATCTGGCAACATTATAATGAGTTTTTATAATAATAATGATTTTTGCATAAAGAGCGATAATAGTCCTATTACAAAGGCAGATATAGAATCTAATCTATATATCACAAAGAGATTACAAGAAATAAGTGATTATAAAGTATGTTCAGAAGAGGCAGTATTAGATTATAATGAAAGATGTGATTTAGAATATTATTGGCTTATAGATCCACTTGATGGGACAAAAGACTTTTTGGCTAAAAATGGTAATTTTACCATTAATATAGCATTAATATATAAGAATAATCCTATACTTGGTATAGTATATGCACCATGTCTTCATGAAATGTATTTTGCCCTAAAAGATTTTGGTGCTTTTAGCTATAATATTTCTATTTTAGAATCTATTATTAAAGATAAGAATATAACAACAGAATGGCTTGATATAAATAAGATAGCATTAAATGAATGTAATATGACAAAAATATATGGAGAAAAATTAGAATCATTAAAGTTAATTGATAAGCACATACATGATTGTTTAGTAAATAATTTACAAACAACTACTAGTGATAATATTAAAATTATTGCTTGTGATTCTATATTTCATAGCTCAAATGAAACTAAAGAATTTATTAATAAATATAATTTATTGACTTTAAGAAGAGGTTCATCATTAAAAGTTTGCTCTGTTGCTAGTAGTTTAGCTAATATATATCCTCGTTTAAATGGCACAAGCGAATGGGATACTGCTGCAAGTGATATAATACTTAGAGAAACAGGTGGAATAATAATTGATATAAATACAAAAAAACCCATGATATATAATAAAGAAAATATAAAAAATAATCATTTTATTGCATTTAGCAAAAATCAATTATTTAAAAAAATTTATAATGATATTGTTTAGAATCTTAATATATTATTTACATAAATAATATATTAAGTATGTTTTATTCTATATATTAAACTTTAATATTATAAATTAATTTATTGTTTTACAATAATGGAACTATTATTGCTTTAGTTTAATAAGACTTTAAGTCTTTTCTTGTTTTGTATCTTTATATCTATTTTTTATAGATATAAAAGATTACAAATTTTATTGCTTTAATTAAATATTTTAATTATTAAGCTATTTTTAAACTTATTATTGATAGAATAACAATTTTCATTTGGACAGATGGGTGAGTTGGCTGAAACCACATCCCTGCTAAGGATGCGTAGTCGCAAG
>JARIAP010000183.1 GCA_029257755.1 Helicobacter sp. | reverse complement strand
AAAGATGGAAATGAGTGTGATACAAATGCTTTAATTCCAGATAAAACTTATGCAACAATTTATGAAGCAGTTATACAAGATTTACATGAAAATGGAACACTTGATCCATCAAAGTTAGGTAGTGTTTCAAATGTTGGACTTATGGCAAAGAAAGCACAAGAATATGGCTCTCATGATAAAACATTTATTGCACAAGAAGATGGTGAGTTTTTAATAATAGATTCTAACAATAAAACATTACTTTCTCATAAAGTGCATAAAAATGATATTTATAGAGCAAATCAAGCAAAATATGACGCTGTGCTTAATTGGATTGATTTAGGGATACAAAGAGCAGATATTACAGGAGATAAAGCTATATTTTGGCTAGATTCTAAGAGAGCTAGTAATAAAATAATGATTGACTTAATAAAAACAAGATTGAATGAAAAAGGTAAAAATATGGATATTTTATCACCAAAAGAAGCTTGTTTAGAAAGTTTGAAACTTATAAGAGAAGGTAAAAATGTTATCTCTATTACTGGTAATGTTTTGCGTGATTATCTTACAGATTTATTCCCTATATTAGAGCTTGGCACAAGTGCTAAAATGCTTTCAGTTGTCCCCATGCTTAATGGTGGTGCTATGTTTGAAACAGGTGCTGGTGGATCTGCACCTAAGCAAGTTGAACAATTAGTAAATGAAAATCATTTGCGTTGGGATAGTTTAGGTGAATTTTTAGCATTGCAAGCAAGCCTAGAATTTTATTCGCAAAAACAAAACAATAAAAAGGCTAAAGTTTTAGCAGATGCACTAGACTTAGCAACATCAAAATGGCTTGATAACAACAAAGCACCTTCAAGAAAAGTTGGAGAAGATGATAACAGAACAAGTCATTTTTATTTAAGTTTATATTTTGCAAGAGAATTAGCAAATCAACAAGTAGATTCTAATATTGCAAATTTTTTCAAACCTATTGCAGAAGAACTAGAATCTAAAGAATCTATTATAAGAAAAGAGTTTAATGATGCACAAGGAAATAAAGTAGATTTAGGTGGGTATTATAAATTTGATGACAATAAAGCAGAGAAAATAATGCGTCCTAGTAAAAATTTTAATCAAATAATAAATAAAATTTCAAATACATAATTAATTATTTAACTTTAAAAAAAATAAATCTAATATTATTTTTATATAAAATATATTAGATTAAAATTTATTTGGTTGTTTATAATATGGTATTTTTTTATTCAAAACAATATAATAAATGTTAATGATCTGATAATTATACATAAATTCAAAAGTATTTATAATATTTTAGAGTGTTTGTAAATATAAATAAAATACACTTTTTAATAAAAATATGTTATACTTGCAAGGATTAACTTTTTATAGGAGTTTTTAATGACACAAGAAGAATTAGATTCTCTTCTATCGCAAGATACGAGTTCTATACAAGCAGATTTGGCTGTTAAGCAAGAAAACACAAAAAATGAAATTAAGGCTGAATTTATAGATCCAAATACTTATAAACCAGAAGCAGATAAAAAATGGCCACCACCACCACCAACAGAAGAACATAAGGTTGTTCATCAGCTAGATGATGTTACAAAAGATTCAGAAGTAAAGATGACAGAAGTTTTTGATCAAATAGATATTATAGGTTCTCTTGTTTCTAAAATTGAAGAAGATTCTAAACATATAAAAGAGTATATTAAATCACAAGAAGATATGCTTGTTACTCTTGTTGAAAGTTTCCCAAATATTAAAGCATTTGCTACTTCATTAGAGCAAACCAAATCCGTTGCAAAGATTAATGAAGATATAAAAAATTGTGCTATGGATTGCAATGATGCCTGTATGCAAGCTATGGATATTATGCAATATCAAGATATTCATAGACAAAAAATTGAGCGAGTTATTAATGTTATGCGTGCTCTTAGTCAATATATGAACTCTTTATTTGAAGGCAGAGGTGATGATTCAAAGCGCGTTGCATCAGCCACATACATAGCTGGTGATGATCATGATGAAGTAGCAAGCGAAACAGATATAGAGACCCTAATAGCATCTTTTGGAAGAAAATAAAATTAATATTAAATTTTACACAAATAATAATTTAATTTATAATAAATGTTAAATAAATTTTATTATGAATTTCTTACATTAACAACAAAATAATAGCTAATAAATATTAGCTATTAAAAAATACTATTAAATTATGAAGCAGACAATATAACCCTCTTATTAATAGGTTGAATATCTCTTGCAACATTGTGTAATATTGAATGCAATATATCTATTTGATCCCTAGATGCTTCAACAGCTTCTTTTAAGACTATCCATTGCACATTTTCTGTACATGGGGGAGTAGTTAAACTACCATAAAATGCATAATACCCCTTACTTTTTGGTAACAAATCCATTATAAATACTTTTTTTATTCTTTCTGCATAATCTACATGCGTAGAAGACTTAGAAATAATACCTCTTATTTCATCGTTCTCTAATCCTTCTTTAAATAAGACGCCAACAACAAGTAAATTCCCTTTATTATCACTATGAACTAAATGCATCTCCATAGGATATTGCTTATCATTTATCATATTCTCAGAAGGTGTATGAAAATGCAATTGTATTAAATTATATTGAGTATTTTTATACACTACACCACCTGCATTATCAAATTTCACTTCTATTGAATGCCCATTATTTACAATTGATGTAGAGTTTGTCCCATATAACAAAAAAAGTTCATTATTGGTATTTTTTGTAATAGAATCCTTAATGTTTATGGGTGATTGCTCTATACCATTACCACAAAGCTTATATCTACTATCAAGACTAGACCACATATTTGGACCATTATGTCTATCATAGCCCCAATCAGCTGCAAATAAACTATTAGCAAATAAGCTATATACTAAAAACATTGATTTAATTTTCATGATTTTTCCTTAAAATTAAAATATTGTATAGCAATACAAAAATATTAATTTTTGTAAAGCCATTTTTATATTCATTATATCATATTACTATGATTTTTGATGATTATTTTTTATACTATTGAATACAAAATTATTTTATAAACAAAATAATTTTATGATTTATATTATAAATATTTCTAAATATTCCGCTTATATAATTGACATCGTAATTTTAATATTTTTTACAAATAGAATTAATATTAAAGTATATTAAATATTACTTGCATAAATATTCACAAAATAACATATAACACATATTTTATCTATTTATAATTTTAATATTTATAATTAAAAAATATGTTAAAATATAAATGTTAAATATGTGTATTTTTTGAAACAATATAATTATTAAATTAATTAATTTACATGATTTCATGTAGTATAGCTTATCAGAAAATTTGAACAAACAATAAGCTCTCAAATTATTACTTATTTTATAAATAATATAAGTAAAAAATATATTATGTATATGTTTTTAAATATTTTAACTTTATTGTTAAGTAGAGCTTTACGAATAGATTAATAATATAAATATAATAATACTTAAAATAAATAAACTTTTAAAATCCAAAATAAAAGCATAATAGATTCTATAATTTTTCATGCTATACAACTAAAAGTTACCAAAAACACTTTTTTTGCTATAATTACTAGCATTATATAAATTGAATAAACAAACATTATTCAAAAT
>JARIAP010000169.1 GCA_029257755.1 Helicobacter sp. | reverse complement strand
AGTTATTATTGAAATCACTTATAACAATTTCTAAAGCCCTTATTAACTCCTTACTTGCACCACTAGCTAGAGTTTCAAGGGCTTTGTGTAAAGATAAATCAATAGCTTTTAGCATTTCTTTTAAATCTTTTTCAAAATCTTTCTTTTTAGATACTTCGTCTTTAATTTCTTTTAATAAAATTGTAGTATTTGTTAATTCTCTTAAATGAATTAATTCATCTAATTTTCTTGCTTGTATTGAAATAAAGTCAATTTCACTATCTTCATCTACTTTTGCCCTACCTTTTTGATATATACTTAATATAATTGCTAATCCCATACCAACTATAGAAGTGTAAAATGCAGTTTTTAATCCATCTAAAAGCATTGGGACAGAATCTAAAATATTATGTGTATCAAAACCTAATAATCCAACAAATATACCAGCAAATGTTCCTAGAATACCTATACTCATTATAAGAGATTTAAAGTCTTTATGATTTTTATTTCCAAAACTTTTTAAATCCCATATCGCTAAAGCCAACATTAATAGAGTAAAAAGTATATTAATAATCATTGAACCCTCTTTATTTAGTTTGAGATTGATATATTTATTTTTATTTTATAATAAACACTTATTAACATTTTTGTATGTATAGTTTTATAATGTTTGTTTATATTAAGTAATTTCATTAGCTTACCTTAAAATTATATTTATAAGCAATATTTATGTGATTATAGCAAATTTTAATTGTTTTAATCAATATCTTTTTATTACATAAATATAGTGTAATGTAAATTTATGTATAATACAATAACAAATTTATATTGTAATGCAATAATAAATCTAAATTTATGCAAGGATTTTATATGGTAGAATTTTTATCATTAAAAAAAATTAATGAACGGTTTAGAGATGAAATAAATAAAACACTTTTTAATATATTAGATAGCGGATGGTATCTTTTTGGTGAAGAAAATGATGAATTTGAAAAAGAATTTGCAAAATATTGTGGAACAAAATATTGTATTGGTTGTGGAAATGGATTAGATGCACTTAGACTTATTATAAAGGCATATGGTTTTGGTGTAGGTGATGAGATTATAGCACCAGCAAATACATATATAGCTTCTATACTTGCTATTTCAGAAAATAATTGCACACCTGTATTAGTTGAACCAGATCCATTAACATTTAATATTAATCCAGATTTGATTGAAGAAAAAATCACAAAAAATACAAAAGCAATTATGGTTGTTCATTTATATGGGCAGGCTGTTGAAATGGAAAAGATTTGGTATATAGCAGAAAAATATAATCTTAAAATAATTGAAGATTCTGCACAAGCACATGGTGCATTATATAAAAATAGAAGGATTGGTAGTTTAGGAGATGCTAGTGGGTTTTCATTTTTTCCGGGTAAAAATCTTGGTTGTTTTGGTGATGGTGGATGTGTAACTACAAATAATAAAGAATTAGCATTAAAAATCAAAGCATTATCAAACTATGGTTCCCATGTAAAATATCACAATCTATATATTGGTTTAAACTCTCGTCTTGATACAATACAAGCAGGAATATTAAGGGTTAAACTAAGATATTTAGATGAAGATAATCAAAAAAGAAGAGAAATAGCAAAGATCTATCAAGAAAATATAAACAATAAGAATCTAATATTACCTACATCAAAGGATAATGATTCTCATGTGTGGCATGTTTTTGTTATACAAACAAAAGATAGGGACAGATTTCAAGAATATTGCACAAAAAATGATATTCAAACAATAATTCACTATCCAATACCACCTCATAAACAACAATGCTATAAAGAATATAATCATTTAAGTTATCCAATAACAGAGAAAATACACAATCAAGTTTTATCTTTACCTATAAGTCCTGTGATGACTAAAGAAGAAATCACAAAGGTTATATCTGTATGTAATTCATGGAAATGATTAAGCTAGTTTAGCAGATTTTAAAGATACAACTTTATATTGCTTTAATAGTTCTAAATTAATTGAAATAATTTTTATTAACAATTAATGTTAATTTTAGAATCTTAGAAGCACAATTTGCAATATGTTTATATGCACAAATTTATAATAAGAAGTTTTAGTTATTTTAAACTTCTTAATTAGAATGTAAATATAAAGATTTTACGCTAGATTATATAAAGTATCCAAAACTCATTAACCCCTTAACAAGTAAAAACCCACCTACACATAAAAAAATGAATAGTATAAATGCTAATACAAATGCACCACCACCAGAGCTTTTAAATTTTTTAAAGTTAATTTGTAAGCCTAAGGCACTCATAGCCATAGTTAAACAAAACGCAGAAGTAAGCTTGAATATATCAACAAATACTTCAGGAATATTTACAAATGAGTGAAAAACTACAACACCTAAAAACCAAAATGCAAACCATGGGACATGTAATTTTCTTTTAGCTCCATCATTAGAATGACTAACTAAGAAAGGTATTATTAGTAAAACAGGTATAAGTAAAATTACTCTTATCATTTTAGAAATCAAAGCAAAACTAGCACATTCAATAGATATAGCATTTCCAGCACCAACTACATTTGCAACTTCATGTAATGTTAATCCTATATAAAGTCCTTCTTGAGTGTGATTTAGCGGTATTAATCCACTTGCATATACTATAGGAAATGAAAACATACCAATTAATCCAAATATTACAACCGTCCCAACTGCAATTACCCCTTTATATGGTTCAGAGCGTATAGAAGATTCTAATGCTAATATAGCTGCTGCACCACAAATAGCACTACCACCACTAACTAATATAGCAATATCTTTATCAAGTTTTAAAACTTTGATACCAATAAAAATACCAAGCGCAAGAATCACTGCTACTACAAAAATACAAGCTAGAACCCCAACAATCCCAACTTGACTAATTTCTGACAATGATACATTAAATCCATATAAAATAATACCAAAGCGTAAAATTTTCTTTGCACTAAAAGTTACCCCACTATCATATATAGTATGATTTTTATGATATATAAAAGACAAGAATCCACCTAATATAACACCTATTATAAGAGGTGAAATATGAAGAACATGAACTACAGGTATAAATGATATTCCCACACTAACAGCAGATATTATAACTACAAATAAAATCCCTATAGCATAATCATTTTTCAAAAAATGTTGCATAAACATCCTTTAATATATTAAATTATTAGGTTTTACAACGCAATAATATACTTATTTATTACTCTCACTTTTTATAAAACCTAATACTAGCATATTTACAAACAAAGGTAAATTTTAATAAAATACTAGGAATAAATAAAAATATGCACATTATTTGATAATTGTATGTTTAATTAAGTAAATATATGTTTTATTTAGTATAAAGTATTTTACATTTTAATATTAAAATAACTTTAATTTATTCATACAATATATTATACTAAATTGTTTATAGAAATATAGATTATATGAAATTAATAATTAGCAATAAATTTTTAGTATTAAATCAATTTAATTTATTTTATAAAAACTTGCTTAATATAGAATTATCACAATAAATATTAATTAAAGTTTTGTTTATTTTGAATTATAAAATATAGTTTTATATAAAGGCATTATTTAAAATAAATAGTAATACTTGTTCCATAGTCTATTTTACTTTCAAGGTTTATTGTTGCTTGATGTATATTTGCAATATGTTTTACAATACTTAACCCTAGTCCAGCACCATTAATCATATTTGAATGACTTTTATCAACACAAAAAAATCTCTCAAAAATTCTCTCATGATACATTTTATGGATACCTATACCATTATCTTGTATGCAAATTGATTTATTTTCTTTATTCAATAAAATTTTTACTTTGCCATTATTTTTGTTATATTTTATTGCATTTTTACAAATATGAAAAATCATTAATAAAATTAATTTTTGTTCACCCATAATTATGAAGTCATCACCAATAATATTGCATGAAATGTTGTTTTGTTTAGAAAGATCTGAAAGCATTGAAACTGCCATAAAACAAACATCTTTTATATAAATTGGATATAACAATAAATTATAATTATCATCAAGTTCATTAATAATAATCATATTTTCAATTAGTGAATCTATTTGTTTTGCATTTATATACATATTATTTATAAATTTAGGTATATCTATATCCTTGATTAAATTATTTTTTAGCATTTCTATTATTCCTATTATACTAGTTAATGGTGTTTTAAGTTCATGGGATATATTTGTGCTAAATTCTTTTCTTAACTTTTCTCTTTGTAACTTTTCTGTTAAATCAAGTATTATTATTGCAATACCTATAACTTTATTACTTATATTTTTAGAATCCATTTCTATTTGTATATCTTGTTTGTTGCTTATGTTATGAGAAAATACAGATTCTATAATTATTTTATATATCCTATCATTATATTCTATTAATTGAGTTTTTATGTTATCATTTATAGCTTGTATAAGCCATTCAAAATTAAATCTTTCAAGTTTAGATATATTAATACCCTCTCTTAATCCAGCAAAAAGTTTTGTAGAGCCTTTATTAAAAGATACTACATTTCCATTATAATCAAGCAATAAGAAACCATCTTCCATGTTTTGTGTGATAGCTATAAACTCTTCTTGTTTTGTTTTTAATTGTTTAAATTGCTCTTGTATTAAGTTATCTTGTTCATCAATTTTATTTAGTAATGGCATAATTTCTGTATAACTTTTAAGTGATACAGGATTATTTAAATTTAGATTATTTAGTGGATATATTATTAATTTTGCAATATATTTAGATATAAAGAAACTAGCAAAACAACATAATAATATACTAACAATAATATGTGGAATCATATCATATAAAAGTGTAATAATATTTTTTTCTAAGATTGATATACGAAGTATAAAAGGTAATGCCTTTATATTTGATTGCGATATTTTTTGATTAAAAATCATATTTTCATTTAAAAAAACTTTGGTTGCATAATAAAACATTTTTTCTTTCATTGTTGTAGAATATCTATGGTTTTGTGCATTATTATGTTGAATGCCATTCTCAAATTCTTGTCTATTTGAATGATTGTCAAGTTTATTTATTTCTACAAAGTTGTCATAAATTACATTTCCTTTTGAATCTATAAGTGTGATTCTATGTTCTGTTTTAACATGTTTAAGATATTTGATACCATTATATTTTAAACCTTCTATAATATAATTGGCACTTTGCTTTAATTGAGTAAAAGTTTGTCTTTCATAATAGTTATTAAAAAATAATAAGCTAATATAGAAACCAACTAATATCCATATAAAGCAGATTCCAAAAATAGACCAAAAAATCTTTTTTTGCAATATAATTCCC
>JARIAP010000148.1 GCA_029257755.1 Helicobacter sp. | reverse complement strand
ACCCATTCTAAATGATCTAAGCAATGGACCCACATTATCTAACATAGCTTCTTGCGTAGCAAGTTTTTCATAGGGCATTTCAAGTATCACTTGTGCTAACTCTTCGGTTGCTTTAATATTTGTTTCCATAAAATCCATTATAGCAACATCAGTCATCTTAACATAATTTGCTTGTGTATATGCTGAAATTTCTAAAGTATTACTACGAGTCATAATAAAAATTGCTAACCCCAAGCCAATAAGAGCAATAATCATTAAAGCTCCAACCAAAAACGCAACTTTAGTTTTTATGCTTTTTACCATATAAAATCTCCGTAAAAACAATAATTATAAAATTATAAAAATACATAAAAGTTTCCTATGTATAATTAAAGAATCATATTATACCTTAATTTTTATTTTAATTATAATTACGCTAATAAATAATATACAAAAAATAATTTACAACAATAAACATATGTTAAATAATAAAACAATAACCATTTAATATTACTAATATTGACTTTGTAATATTTTTTAGTTATAGTTATCATAAAAATTAAGGTTATTTTATGTTTAAAAAAATTGTATTATTTATAGTGTTATTTAGCCATAGATTTATTTTAGCAGAAAATATATTATATATGGCTGTATCACAAAATGTGGGGGATATGAATCCTCAAGGCTACCAAAATCATTTGTATGCACAAAATATGATATATGAAGGACTTGTAAAGACAGATAGAAATGGAAATATAATCCCATCATTAGCCACTTCATGGAAAATTGAAGATTTAGGGAAGACATATATATTTAGTTTGAGAAAAAATGTAAATTTTTCAAATGGAGAAGAATTTGATGCTTATGCAGTAGAGAAAAATTTTAAATCAATTTTGATAAATAAAGCAAAACATTCTTGGTCAGCATTAGTTATGGCAATAGACTATGTAAAAGTAATTGATAAATATACTATTGAATTACATTTAAAACAACCATATATAGCAACACTAAATGAATTGTCTTTGATTAGACCATTTAGATTTCTTGCACCAAGCATGTTTCCAGATGACTTAGATTTATCAAAAAACAAGCCCAAAAAACAAATAGGCACAGGTCCATATATGATTGTTGAAACAAAAGTTGGTATTAGCGATACATTTATTAAAAATCCAAATTATTGGGATAAATCAAGATATAATGGAATCTATTTTGATAAAATAATTACAAAAGTTATTGTTGATTCAAATGCAAAGATTATAGCATTAAAAACAAAGCAAGTTGATTTAATATATGGTTCTAGTGAGATTCCAATTGAAATTTTTAAAGATATTGAAAAAACAAATAATTTTCAAGCATTTATAAGCCCTCCAGTTTTTACTACAATGCTAGTTCTTAACCCAAACAACAAACATATAAAGTCAAAAGATTTTAGAGAAGTGTTAGCTTTAGGTATTGATAAAGAAAAAATTATTAAATCTGTATATTATAATTATCAACAAGTAGCTCCGTATTTATTTGCTTTAAATATGCCATATTCAAAGCCAAAACATTATAAAGCGTTATTATACAATAAGAAATTAGCACGAGATAAATTGATAAAATTAGGTTATATGCTTAAAGATGATGGGTTTTTTTACAAAGACAATCAAAGATTAAGTTTAAACATTAATTTTATAGCAAATAATCCAATACAAAAGGCAATAGCAGAAATATTGCAAGCACAATTAAAGGAAATTGGAATCTTTTTGCAATTAATACCAAATGAAGCGACAATATATCACAATAAGCAATTAAAGGGAAATTTTGATATATGTTTTAGTCAAACATGGGGAATACCATATGAGCCATTTACATTTCTTAATTCAATGAGAAATGTTGGGCATACTGATTATATAGCTCAAAAGGCATTAAAACAAAAACCATTAATAGATGCCGCAATACAAGATATAATGCAAAGTCCTTACGATATACAAGCAAATAAATTAGATTCTATAAATAATACAAAGTTAAAACATAAAGTATCATCACTTCTTGACATGATTTATGAAACACAGATATATATACCATTAACTTATGATACAAATAAAGTTATTTCAAGAAAAGGTATAAAAGGTATATCTCCTGATATACACGCATTTGAAATACCATTTTGGGAGTTTTATGAATAATGTTGAAATATATTATACAGAGAATCTTTATTATAATTCCTATATTGTTAATAGCTTCGTTTATAATATTTTATCTTTTAAGGCTAAACAATACAGATCCAGTATCTAAATATATAATAAACTCAAATTTACAATCAACTCCAGAAGTTATAAATGAAATTTATAAAGACTTTGGTTTAGATAAACCTATATTAGAGCAGTATGTATTATGGTTGCAAAAGGCAATCACACTTGATTTTGGTAGGTCTTATATGACAGATAGAGAAGTATTAAATGATTTTTTATATTATTTACCAAATACACTTATATTAACTTTTTTGTCATTTGTATTAACACTGCTTATATCAATCCCATTAGGCATAATATCTGCATATTATAAGGATAGGATACCAGATTTTATAATAAGATTATTTTGTTTTATTGGTGTTTGTATCCCAAACTTTTGGTTTGCATTTTTACTTATAATGCTATTTTCATTAACATTAAATTGGTTACCACCACTTGGAATTGATGGGATAAAATCTTTTATATTACCTTCTATAAGCATAGCATTTATGTCAATTTGCATTAATATTCGTTTAATTCGCACAAATATGCTTGAAGTATCAAAAGAAAGGTATATTTTATATGCTTCATTGCGTGGTTTAAGTAATAGAAAAATAACAATTAAACATATTTTTTATAATGCTATGCTACCCATTGTAACTGCACTTGGTATGTATTTGGGTGAGTTGATAGGTGGAGCTTTGATTGTTGAGAGTATATTTGCTATACCCGGAATTGGCTACTATAGTATTCAAGGAATATCAAATCATGACTATCCAGTTATTCAATGCTTTGTGGTTATAATGTGTTTTATATTTTCTTTATGCAATTTACTTGTGGATATTTTATACGCTTTTCTTGATCCTCGTATAAGAAAAAATATAGAAGATTCAAATATACTTTAATATGAATAAAAGGATTCAATTTGAAAGAAAAAGTAGCTAACCCATATAGAAAAAAACTTTCATTTATGGGGATTATATCTCTTTTTTTAATAATTGCCCTTGTTGTTTTTATAATTATTTCTCCTATGTATATTCCATATTCACCAGATTCTATAAATTTAGATAATAAATTTGCAAAAATAGACATTAATCATTGGTTAGGCACAGATCATTTAGGTAGAGATATTTTTACAAGGTTAATATATGGAGCAAAAATTTCTTTATCATCTGTTTTTATTGTGTTATGTATTGTTTTGTGTATTGGTATTTGTATGGGTAGTGTTTCAGGTTTTTTTGGCGGAAATATTGATAAAATCATTATGCGTGTTTGTGATATATTTTTAAGTATTCCAACAATTATATTATCTTTGTTTTTAGTTGGAATTCTTGGCTCAGGATTAGAAAATGTTATATTAGCAATTGCTTTAACACATTGGGCATGGTATGCAAGAATTGTAAGAAGTGTTGTATTTACCTTGAAGAACAAAGAATTTGTGTTGCTTTCACAAGTATATGGTGCAAGTTCATGGCAGAATTTCAAAAAAAATATGATTATGCCAATTTTTACTCAATGTATTGTATTAGCTACAATGGATATAGGACATATTATGTTACATATATCTGGATTGTCATTTTTAGGATTAGGCGTTCAACCACCACAAGCAGAATGGGGTGTTATGTTAAGTGATTCTAAGGATTTTATATGGAGTAATCCAGAACTTTTAATGTATCCGGGTTTTGCATTATTTATATGTGTTGCGTTGTTTAATATGTTTGGTGATAGTTTAAGAGATTATTTTGATTTAGATTTAAAAAATTTACATTAGAAATATTATGAAATTGCATATAAAAAATCTAACATTAAAACACAATGGAAGATACTTAATAAATAATATTAACTTTTATATAGAAAGCTACAAAACTACTATTTTATTTGGTAGAAGTGGTAGTGGCAAAACATTAACTACACTCTCAATTCAAGGTTTAATACCAAATAATATAACAAAAGTTGATGGTAGATTTTATTTAAATGAAACAGAAATTAACCCAGATAAATCTCGTGCTAAGATATTTGCAAGTATCATGCAAAATCCACAAACATGCTTTAATCCATTGTATTCAATAAATTCTCATATAAAAGAAAGTGTAAATGCTACAAAAATAAAATGCAATCAAAATGATATAGAATCTGCCTTAAAAGAAGTAAATTTAGATATAAATGTATTAAATTTGTATCCATTTGAAATGAGTGGTGGAATGTTACAAAGAATAATGATAGCATTAGCCTTACTAACAAAAGCACCATTTATAATAGCAGATGAACCTACAACAAGCTTAGACTTGATAGCACAATATAAAATATTAAAGATTCTAAAAAGATTACAAAAGAATAATGGTATTGGGATATTGTTAATAACGCATGATATAGAGGTGGCATTAAAAATGGCAGATAACATTATAATTATGCAAGATGGTAAAATACAAGAAACATTTGAGCTAACTCCTGCAATAAACATAAATGCCATGAAACATGAATATTCAAAGATTCTTGTAAGCAAATATTTACATAAGATAAATAATATAAGACAATAAACATATATACTCTTTATATTGTTTAGCTATATTTGTAATAGTATTTGGCTTTAGTTTGTATTGTTTTTTTATATAATTAATATAGAACAATAGTAATTATATTCTGTTATAATTATTTGCAAAATACAAAGTAATTTTTATTTAAAAGTAAAATATGCAAGATAAAAACAATAATAAGCAAATTTATATAATTAAAAATAAAGATAGTTTAGAATTAATAAATATACAAAATTTTATAGAATCTCTAAGTATATTTTTAACACAGGCAAGGCAAAGCAATAAAGAATTTGGATTAAATATAAATATATTTGGGAATATACAAGGAGTTGGATTTCGTCCATTTATAGCAAATTTATCAAAAAAATTAGATTTACATGGGTTTGTAAGGAATATAAGTCATTGTGTAGAAGTAATGTTTTTTGTTAATTGTGATATTAATTACAATAAAACATTATACAGCTTAAAATCATTCTTTATCGCACTTTTTATTTATAATAAAAAATATACACAAGAAGAGTTAGATAATGTTAAGGTTAATTTTTTAGAATCAATCAAGCATTTAAATGCTATTTTTTCTTCTATATATATACCAAAACAATCATATATAGAATCTTTTACTTATAATATCGATTTGCATTGTAAAAATAATTTTAAATTTGAAGTATTGCCATCAAAAATAAGCAATGAAAATACACTACAAATGCAATTACCACTAGATTTTAAAATATGTAATTCATGCTTAAATGATATTAAAAACAGGTATTATAGATTTTATAATTATGCTTTTACTTCATGTGTAAATTGTGGTCCAAGATATAGCGTTTTATTTTCATTGCCATATGATAGAAATAATACAAGCATGAAAGATTTTAATTTATGTAATGATTGCAAAAGTGATTATTTTGATATAAATAATAAAAGATTCCATA
>JARIAP010000118.1 GCA_029257755.1 Helicobacter sp. | reverse complement strand
AGATGTATATTTGATAGTCAATCCTAAAGATTTAAGATCAAAAAGTCATATTCAAGAATTTCTTAATACTATCGAAAACAATGAAAATAAATGCAAGATTATAGAAATTGAAAGTAATGATGTGTGGGCTAGAGATAGTATTGCAATTTCTGTAAAAAAAGGTAAGTTAAAAGTAATCTCACAAATTACAAACGCAATGCTTGGTGGTAAAACAAAAACAAATGACTTAGGAATACTTGATAAATTTATAGGACACGAAAGCAATCAAGATAAAGTCTTTGCTAATTTTGGTTTCAATGGTTGGGGATTAAAATATAAAGCAAATCTTGATAATCAAATCAACTTTAAACTCAATGATGTTGGAATATTTGATATAATGGATACATATGATATTGTATTAGAGGGTGGTAGTATAGATACAAATGGAAAGGGGCTTTTGCTAACAAATACACAATGCCTTTTAGAAAAAAACAGAAATCCTCATTTAGATAAAGATAAACTAGAAGAAAAATTAAAAGCATATTTAAATGTATCAAAAGTCTTATGGTTAAATCATGGGTTTTTGCTTGGAGATGATACAGATAGCCATATAGATACATTAGCAAGATTTATAAACGAAGATACAATAGCATATATAAAATGCAATGATTTAAACAATAAACATTTTAGTGAGCTTAATGCTATGGAGCAAGAATTAGAAGTTATTGCAAAAGAAAATAACTTAAATTTAGTATCACTACCATTTTGTGAATATATTATTGATAATGATCTTGGTGGAAAAGTAAATTTGCCTGCAAGTTATGTGAATTTTCTATTTATAAATAATTACACCTTATTAGTTCCAGTATACAATAAGCCAACCGATTTAGAGGCAATGCAGATTCTAAAAAAATCATTACCACAATACAACATAATTAGCATTAATTGTGAAGCTTTAATACATCAACATGGTAGTTTACATTGCATAAGTATGCAAATGCACTAGATTAAATGCTAAAAGAAAGAAAATGCAAATAAATAATAAAAAAGATAAAATTTTCTTAAAAGACAATATATCAAAATTTGAGTTTAACGATCTTGTGGCAAGTGTATTTGATGATATGATAGAAAGATCAATACCATTTTATGATGAGGTTATGAGATTATCAATATTCTTTATTATGCAAAAACTAAAATTACAAGATATACAAAGAGATAAAACTAATATTATATATGACCTTGGTAGTTCAACTGGAAATTTATTGTTATTGCTTGATGATACATTTAAAAAAGAAAATATAAGCCATAAATTATATGGTATAGATAATTCATTAGCAATGATTGAAAGAGCTAGGTTAAAATCATCTGCTATGAATGCTAATATAGAATTTATATATGGTAATTTTTTGGAAATCACTTTTTTTAAAACTGATATATTTTTAGCATTTTATACCATACAATTTATTCGTCCGCCACAGAGACAAGAAATGATACAAAAAATATATAATTCATTAAATAATGATGGAATTTTTTTATTGGCTGAAAAAGTTATTAGTCAAGATTCTATGCTTGAAACTCAAATGATTTCATGCTATTATGATTACAAATCAAAACAAGGATACACACAAAGCGAAATATATAAAAAAAGAGAAGCTCTAGAAAATGTTCTTGTGCCATATAGCATTGATGAAAATTATACAATGTTATATAAAAGTGGATTTAAACATGTAGAAATAATATTTAAATGGGTAAATTTTGCTTTATTTATAGCAAAAAAATAATCCACATAACATACAAATATTATAAAAAAATAATATTATATTTAAAATAGTTATTATATCAATATAAATCTTAATAGGCATTTCTTATTTATTAATATAATGCACTAGTTTTACAAAGCTACACAAGTCAAAACACTTGTGTTTTTAGTACAAATAAATTAGTTATTTTTTTTGTTGAATATCATAAATTCTATATTTTTCAAAATATAATTTTTGTAATAATATTGTATTAAGTCAAATCAAACTAATATGATCAAAATAATTTATTTAAATAAATATATAAAAACGCTTGACTTTAAATTTAAAAAAAGATATAATTTTACTTCTTTTATTTTTGTTTTAAGAGAGACCCGTTAGCTCAGCTGGTAGAGCAATTCCCTTTTAAGGAATGGGCCGTTGGTTCGAATCCAACACGGGTCACCATTTTTAGTTTTGTGTGGCCCCTTCATCTAACGGTTAGGATACCACCCTTTCACGGTGGCTACAGGGGTTCGAATCCCCTAGGGGTCACCATGCTATAATATTATTCATCATTTTATATTAAAGACGAAAAGGTCGCTTAGCTCAGTTGGTAGAGCGCCACCCTTACAAGGTGGATGTCACAAGTTCGAGTCTTGTAGCGACCACCATAGGAGCGGTAGTTCAGTTGGTTAGAATACCTGCCTGTCACGCAGGGGGTCGCGGGTTCGAGCCCCGTCCGTTCCGCCATTTTGCATCTTTTAAAGCATTATAAATTTACATATTTACTTTCCATTAAGCCATTTATGCTTATAAATAATTATTTATTCTATAAATACACACATACAATTATTTTTCTTAATTGATAAATAAATATCAAATCACAAATCTAACCTAGCAAGGCTTGATAAATAACTAATATCATGTAAATAAAGGTTTGGAATTATTTTGATAATTCTGTAAATTTTAAGTTCAAATTAGATATAAAAAATGTATTAAATATTTTAACATTTAATATTAAATCAAACATTTACAATAAAGTGCAATAAGTTGTTGCATTAATATACTCTATTTATCTTTATGCTTCTTATCATACTCATTAATAATCTCTATCAAAGGTTTTAAATCATAATCTTTAATCTTTTGCTCCATAGTATCTAAATAAGATTCTATATTGTTGGGGGTTAAGATATGAGTTTTGTT
>JARIAP010000026.1 GCA_029257755.1 Helicobacter sp. | reverse complement strand
AACATTCATTATTCTTTTCTATAGTATTTTGTTTATTGGCATCTTCTTTATTAGAATCATTTTTGTTATCACCACATGCTGCAAACCCAAAAGCTATAAGACAAAAACATATACATGCAAATATCTTGTTTTTTATATTATTTTTCATATCACTCTCCATTTAAATAGATTTATTTTTTATTTAATTGTGAAATTTTAATTTGATACTCTTGATCTGTTATCCTCTTTACCTTTTCCTTTTCCATTCTACGAGGAAACCTAATATATAAATAATATACACTATCTAAATCCATTGATAATTCATAAGAAATTTCTGTTTTAATATCCTTAAAAGTATATCCTATAAGATTTCCAGATAATGTCCCAACTATTGGCTCACCACCATTAATTACAATAGTTTTGCCATTATTTTTCTGTGTTTGCATATAAGTAACATTTGTGCATGTTTTACTTTGTTCTGGGCATTTAGATGAAATCCAAATTAAATAATTATCACTTTCAAACCCAGCACCAGCATATATAAATAAATTGCTAACAAAAAATATTATAAAAAATTTAATATACATTATTCATCTCCAAAATATTTAAGATATTATAAATAAATATCTATATTATTACATAAAATGATAACATAAAAAACATATAAAATCATTGAAATATAAAACAATATAATAATTAATTTATAAAAATATATAAATATTCAATATGTTACAATTTATAAATATAAATTAATTAAAATATGCTACAATATATCTTAAATCAAAGCAAGGGTTAAACATGCAAACAATCCATATACAACAAACACATACTATTAGTAAAAAATCTTTTCAAAAAAAAGGTTCAAAAAATCTCCTTAGTGGTAACTTTAAAGAAGCTTTTAGAATGTTTGAAAGTGCATTTTGGCTTGATACAAATGATCTAGATTCTAGAATAGGTTTATATCTTTCTGATATGGGAATGGACTTTGGTCAAGAAGCTATTGGTATTTATGAATTTTATCAAAGCATACTTGCATGTGAGCAAAGATCTAAAAAATATAGAGTGCAAAAAATGATTTTAAGCTTGATTGAAGCATTTGACAATAAAACACATAGTCTATCAAAAGCCGTGCAAAATAGTAAAAATGCGACTATGGAAAGTTATGATGCAATTAATTATGCAGATATTAAAACTATGCTTAAAACACAAGATTTTAAAGAAGTTTATAGTGGATTACCAATTAATACAAAACTTGTTTTTGGTCAAAAAAGTGATTTCTATGAATTTTTATCTCTTTTAGTAAAAAATGACTATCTTGATGCACTTTTAAACTATATAGATGCATTACCAAAATATGATATGGATATTATACCATTGCTTGAAGCAGCAAATAACAAACTAACTGCAAAAAATAATAAAAACAAGAAACATCAAAAAGAACAAAAATGAGTAATTATATAACAGATGATACTCGCAAAATAAGTAAAGATTCTATATTTTTAAAAACTCCACAAAATGAAAAATTTATAGAATCTATCTCTAAAAAAACAAAAATTATTGATAGAGATGAACTTAAAAACTATTATAATACAAATATAGATATTATTGGCATAACAGGAACAAATGGCAAAACAACTACTGCTGCAGCTATTTATTCTATATTATTGGATATGGGTTATAAAGTAGCACTGCTTGGTACAAGGGGAATGTTTATAAATGATAAACAAATAAAAGATAAAGGATTAACAACACCAAGCCTATTAGAATTATATCAAGATATTGATAAAGCAGTATCACTTAAATGTGATTTCTTTGTAATGGAAGTAAGCTCACATGCTATAAAACAAGAACGAATTTATGGTTTAAATTTTTGCTTAAAAATACTTACAAATATAACAAGCGATCATCTTGATTATCATAAAACCATACAAGATTATTGTAAAACTAAAATACAATTTTTGCAAAATGGTGATTGCCCAAAGATTATTAACATTGATGATATAAATGGAGTAGCAATGAGATTCTTTCCTTCTGTATTAACTTATGGAGTAGAATCTAAAGGTAACTTTTTTGTAAATGCGTATGGTTTGCGTAATGGTATCTTTGCAAAACTAACTTTTCGTGATAAAAAAACACAAAATAATAATGAAATTCATGAAGAATGTGTGCTTGAATCTTCATTATTTGGATTATTTAATTTGTATAATTTAATGGCAGCAATACTAGCAGTTAGAATAATAACAAAAAAAAATATACAAAATATTTGTGATTTATTAAAAAATTTTGCAGGTGTATCTGGTAGAATGGAAACAATAAGTAAAGAGCCATTAATTATAATAGATTTTGCACACACAACAGATGGTATGCAAAAAATCTTTGAATCATTTAAAACAAAAAATATAAGTGTAGTATTTGGTGCTGGTGGAGATAGAGATAAAAGTAAAAGACCAAAAATGGGAGAATGTGCATCATTATACGCAAGTAAAATATATATAACAAATGATAACCCTAGAAGCGAAGAGCCATTAGAAATTGCAAAAGATATATTTAATGGTATAATAGATAAAAAAAATAATCAAGATATTAAAATTATAGAAAATAAAAAATATCACATTAAAAGTAAAATTAATAAAGAAATAGAGATAGAAATTATTACAAATAGAAAAAACGCTATTTATAAAGCAATTAAAGAATTACCAAAAGATTATGTATTATTAATACTTGGTAAAGGTGATGAATGTGAGCAAATTTTTAAAGATAATAAAATTAAGTTTAATGATAAAGAATGTGTATTAGATATTTTAGATAAAAAAAATAAAGTCTAATTTATGTTATCTAATTACAATAAATCATTTTTATTGTAAAATATCATTAATATTTAAAACTACAAATACCTATAAGTTATATAAAATTTATTTATTTTAAAGGTTAATATTTTGATTGATAAACTAAAGCCAATTATTGCAAGAAATGATGAGTTAGCAAAACTTCTAAGTAAAGAAGAAATCATAAGTGATATAGATAAATTAACATCTATAAGTAAAGAAAAGAGAGAAAGTGATGAAATAGCACAAAAAGCAAGGGAGTATATAAATATACTACAAAATATTCTTGACAATAAAGCATTACTAGATGATAAAGAATTAGGTGAATTAGCAAAAGAGGAACTAAAAGAACTTGAAATTTTACAAAAACAGCTAGAAGATGAAATTAAAATTTTACTAATACCAAAAGATCCAAATGACAAAAAAAATATATATCTTGAAATTCGTGCTGGGACAGGTGGAGATGAAGCTGGGATTTTTGTAGGAGACTTATTTGGTGCGTATTGTCGTTATGCAGATTCTAAACATTGGAAAGTAGAAATTATAAGCAGCAGTGAAAATTCTGTTGGTGGCTATAAAGAAGTAATTGCACTTGTAAAAGGAGATGGTGCATATTCTCGCTTAAAATATGAAGGAGGAACTCATCGTGTGCAAAGAGTCCCAAAAACAGAATCTCAAGGTAGAATACATACTTCTGCAATAACTGTTGCAATAATGCCAGAAGTAGATTCACTAGAAATTAACATAAACCCAAATGACTTGAAAATAGATGTATTTAGAAGTGGGGGACATGGGGGGCAAAGTGTAAATACTACAGATTCTGCTGTAAGAATTACACATATACCTACAGGAATTAGCGTTTCTATGCAAGATGAAAAATCTCAACATAAAAATAAAGATAAGGCATTAAAAATTTTACAAGCAAGATTATATGAAGCAGAACTTGAAACACAAAATGCACAAAGTAGAGAATCTCGTAAGAATCAAGTTGGAAGTGGAGATAGAAGTGAAAGAATAAGAACATATAATTATCCACAAAATCGTATGAGTGACCATAGAATCAATCTTACATTATATAGCTTAGAAGAAATTATTCTTAGTGGTGATTTAGATAAAGTTATAGAACCATTAATAGCACATGCACAAAGTATAGCATTAGGAAATACAACAAACTAATCATAGGTTATTATATTTTGCATTGCAATTAGTTCATAATTGTGCTAAATATTGCATATGTTTGCATAGATTCTATAGTTATATATCTTTCATAAAAGGATTATCTAGTTTTTTTTGTTCTTTTGCTGGCTGTATTGTGTCTTTATTTATTGATTTCATACTATCAATAAATTGATTAATACTTCTTATATAGAATCTTTTTGCTTGCATAGGG
>JARIAP010000078.1 GCA_029257755.1 Helicobacter sp. | reverse complement strand
AAAACTTATGATTGTTTATCTTTTTTCAAGCCCACTTAGTGTATTTAGCTATTACATAGTTTTACTTTATCAAAATTTTATAATTTTTTAATTTAGGTTTTAGGTGTTTTGTGAATTGCATATATTTTTTGTTGTATTTATACTACTAGAATCAAAAATTTATTTAGCTAAATTGTTCATAGTTTCTATAAAGTTTATAGGATTTACTTGCACCCCATTTACAAGTATTCCAAAATGTAAATGTGCTCCACTAACTCTACCTGTATCACCACTTAATGCAACGAGTTGGCTTTTTGATACTTTTTGTCCAACTTTAACTTTAATTTCACTGCAATGATAATACATACTATATATTCCTTCACCATGATCTATAACTACAGATTTACCAGCTAAAAAACGCTCTTTTGCTATTACTACAACTCCATCATTAATTGCATATATTGGTGTTCCAATCTTAGCTCTAAAATCTGTGCCACTATGAAAACTTTTTACTTCATTGTTAAATATTCTTGCTGAACCAAATGGGCTTGTAATTACACTATTTATTGGTAATTTAAATGGTAGTTTCCAATATCGTTGATTTGTAAAAACTCTATATATTTTATTTGCCTCATTTAATTCTTTTGCTATTCTTTCACTTGCTTGTTTATTTGGTTTTGCTTTGCTAGAATCTTTTAATGTGATTTTTTCTCTCTTATAATTTCCTTGAACTATATTTATAGTATTTTCATTATTTAACTTCAATTGACCTAATTTTGATATATAATTTATTGGAACAATAGCAATTTTTTTGTTGGGATCTAATGGATGTGGTATCCAAGGAAATATTTTATTGTTTATAATTATTTTTTCAGGATTTTTATCTGTGCTTATAGCTATAAATGTTGCACCATTTGCTATATCTGTATATATAACTTTTTTTTCTGTTTTATTTGTATTGTTATGTGTGTTTTGTGCTAATATAATTGTCTTGTTTAAATATATATTTTGTGAATGATTAGAATCTTCTTCTTGTGATTCATCGTTTTCTATTGCTTCAAAACCTTTTAAATCTTTTGGTATATCACTTCTTTTTTGTATGTCAAATAGATTCAAATTAACCTCATTGTTATTATTATCTTCTTGCTTTTCCTTTTTTTGTTCATCTAATTTTGGTGTTGGTAAAAAAACTATAGAATCTGCATATAAAGAATTAATGCAAAAAATTAACAAAATACATAAAGTTCTAGCCATCATATATAACCTCCATATAAAATAATATTTTAATATATTAGCTTATATAATATGTAAATATTAATTTTAATTTATAGATTCTAAATTATTTTGTTATTTTTATGAAAGTTAAAATATTGGTTAATTTAATATGAATTAATTATATGTATATAATTATTTTATTTATATTTAATTTGCAAGTCATTTAAATTTATTATATTTGTTACAATGTGATTAATTGTTTATAATGTATTATTATTCTATATGTTATTTTTTTAATATATTAGTGGTATTAAAGTAACATCTAATATTTTTTATATGTTATTTATTGTAATCATGTTATCGTATTTATATATTTTTGTTAATTTGATATGAAATAATATGTAAAGGATAACAATGAAAAAAGTTGTAATAGTTGGTGCAAAACGAACTGCTATAGGTGCTTTTGGCAAATCACTTAAAGATATTAGCGTAAAAGATATGGCAATAAGTATTATTAACGATTTATTTCATATGAATAAAATTGATGGGAGTATAATAGATGAAGTTATATTAGGAAATATTTTATCTGCTGGTCTTGGGCAAAATGTTGCAAGGCAGATTTCATTTGGCGTTAATATCAAACAAGAAGCAAGTGCTTTTTGTATAAATCATGTTTGTGGTTCTGGGTTAAAGGCAGTAGAACTTGGCTATCAAAGTATAGCTTTAGGCAATAGTGATGTTGTTCTAGCTGGTGGAAGTGAAAATATGAGTAGCTCTGCATATATCTTAGATAATAAGGCTAGATTTGGCTATAAGATGGGTAACTATAATCTTATTGATACAATGATTAATGATGGTTTATGGTGTGCTATGGGTAATTATCACATGGGTATTACAGCAGAGAATATTGCAAAAAATTATAATATTAGCAGAAAAGAGCAAGATGAATTTTCACTAAATTCACATAAGAAAGCTAGTAATGCTATCAATAATGGTAATTTTAAAGATGAAATTACTCCTATTAGCATTAAAAATAAAAATGCAGAAATAATTTTTGATACAGATGAATTTGTGAGACATGATGTATCATTAGAATCTCTTGCTAAATTAAAGGCGGTTTTTGATAAAGATGGGAGTGTAACTGCTGGTAATTCATCTGGTATAAATGATGGAGCTGCCATGCTTTTACTAATGAGTGAAGATAAGGCAAAAGAATTAAATTTACCTATTCTTGCAAGTATTAAATCATTTGGCAATATGGGTGTAGATCCTAAGATTATGGGGATTGGCACAGCATTTGCGGCAAAAAAAGCTTTAGATAATGCAAAACTTAATATAAATGATATAGATATAATTGAAGCAAATGAAGCATTTGCTTCACAGAGTATAGCAACTCTAAAAGAATTGAATTTACCAGTAGATTCACAAAAAGTTAATATATATGGTGGTGCTATTGCATTAGGGCATCCAATAGGTGCTAGTGGAGCTAGAATATTAACAACTCTTATTCATGCTTTAAGAAGAAATAAGAAAACCTTAGGTTTAGCAACGCTTTGTATTGGTGGCGGACAAGGCATAAGCATAATTATTGAAGTAGAAAATTAAAAAGGAGTTAGTATGAATAAAATTATTGATAATTTAGAAAGTGTTTTAAAAAATGTGCATGATGGAGCGACATTGCTTGTTGGTGGTTTTGGTTTATGTGGAATACCTGAACATTGTATCAAAGAAATTAAAAAAAGTAATGTTAAAAATCTTACAATAGTGAGTAATAATTGTGGTATAGATGATTTTGGATTGGGTATATTATTGCAAAATAAACAAATTAAAAAAATTATTGCTTCTTATGTAGGAGAAAATAAACTTTTTGAGCAACAATTTATTAGTGGTGAAATAGAAGTTGTATTAACACCACAAGGCACACTAGCAGAACAGCTTAGAGCCGGTGGTGCTGGCATAGCTGGATTTTATACTCCAACAGGTGTTGGCACTGCCATAGCAGAAGGCAAAGAAACAAAGATATTTGATGGTAAAGAATATCTTTTAGAAAAGGCTATAAAAGGAGATTTTGGGCTTATTAAGGCTCAAAAAGCAGATAGGCATGGGAATCTTGTATTCAATAAAACTGCAAGAAACTTTAATCCATTATGTGCTATGGCTGCAAATGTTAGTGTAGTAGAAGTTGAAGAGATAGTTGAAGAGATAGATGCAGATTCAATTCATTTATCTGGAATCTATGTAGATTTTGTCTATCTAGGTAAAAATTATGAAAAAAGAATTGAAAAAATCATTACAAAGGATTAATTATGTCAAAAAATATTATTGTAAAAAGAGCAACAAAAGAAATTAAAAATGGCATGTATATAAACTTGGGTATTGGTATCCCAACATTAATAGCTAATGAAATAGATAATTTGGGTTTAGATGTATTTTTGCATTCTGAAAATGGTTTATTAGGAATAGGTGCTTATCCCAAAAAAGAAAAAATAGATGCAGATTTAATAAATGCTGGTAAAGAAACTATCACTACAATAAAAGGTGCTAGTTTTTTCGATAGTGCAGAGTCTTTTGCAATGATTAGAGGTGGTCATATTGATCTAGCAATTTTAGGTGGCATGGAGGTTTCTCAATATGGAGATTTAGCAAATTATATGATACCAAATAAACTTGTAAAGGGTATGGGTGGAGCAATGGATCTTGTAAATGGTGCAAAAAAAATAGTTGTTGTTATGGAACACACAAATAAAAAAGGTGAGAGCAAGGTTAAAAAACATTGTGATTTACCATTAACTGGTAAAAATGTAGTGCATAGACTCATTACAGAATTATGCGTTTTTGATTTTGATAATGGGATTATGAAGCTTGTAGAATTACAACCAGATGTTACACTTGATGAGGTTAAGTCAAAAACTCAAGCTGAATTTGAAATATCACTTTAGTTATAATGTAATTTAATTGAGCCCTGTTATATTTAGGAGAAATTTATGCTACTTAAAAAATTCACACATGGTTGCGTAGTGTTAGCATCTAAAATGTTACCTGATTCTTTTGTATTAGTTGGCATATTAACATTGATAGTTTTTGTAGTTGCCATGCCACTAACACACCAAACACCATTAGATATGATAAACCATTGGGGAAATGGTGCATGGACATTGCTTGGGTTTTCTATGCAAATGGCTTTAGTTTTAGTATTAGGGCAAGCATTAGCAAGTGCTAAGATAATATCAAATATGCTAAAAAATCTTGCATCAATCCCTAGTGGTCCATTTGGTGCTATTGCAATGGTTACAATTCTAGGGCTTACAGCAAGTTGGATTAATTGGGGTTTTGGCTTAGTAATTAGTGCTATTTTTGCAAAAGAAATTGCAAAGCAATGCAAAGGTGTTGATTATCGCCTTTTAATAGCCGCGGCTTATTCTGGTTTTGTTGTGTGGCATGGTGGGCTTTCTGGTTCTATACCATTAACAATTGCAAGTGGTGGTGATACACTTGCAAAAACTACTAATGGTGTTATTACAGAATCAATACCTGTTGGTGAAACTATTTTTTCAAGCTATAATCTCATTATAATTGCGGTAATCTTTGTATGTTTGCCCTTTATACTTGCTCTAATACACCCACAGAAAAAAGATATTATAGAAATTGATACAAAACTCCTTGAAGAATCTAAAGAAGTAGAAGTGATAAGCCATAAAAATGAGCATACAATAGCAGATTATTTAGAAAATAGTATGCTAATTAGTCTAGCTATTGGTGTATTTGGATTTGTATATATTATTTCTTATTTTTATAAGGGAGGATCTTTAGATTTAAATATAGTTAATATGATTTTTTTATTTTCTGGAATCTTATTGCATAAAACACCAATCTCCTATGTAAAAGCTATTAATTTTGCTGCAAGGAGTGCTGCTGGAATCTTATTACAATTTCCATTTTATGCTGGTATAATGGGAATGATGGTTGGTGCATCTGCTGCTAATGGGGATTCTCTAGCAGGATTATTATCTCTTGCTTTTGCAAAAATATCAACACATGATACCTTTCCTATTTTTACATTTCTTAGTGCTGGTATTGTAAATATATTTGTGCCTTCTGGTGGTGGTCAATGGGCGGTTCAAGCTCCAATTATGATGCCTGCTGGTGTAGAATTAGGTGTAAAGCCATCAATTATTGCAATGGCAATTGCTTGGGGTGATGCATGGACAAATATGATACAGCCATTTTGGGCATTACCTGCATTAGCAATAGCAGGGCTTGGAGCAAAGGATGTAATGGGTTATTGTGTAATAACACTTATATTCACAGGGTTTATTGTCTGCGGTGTATTATTCTTTTTTACATAGCATATTATGTTATTAGTAGCATAAGAATTTTCTAT
>JARIAP010000021.1 GCA_029257755.1 Helicobacter sp. | reverse complement strand
TATATGCACTTAGCCTACAAGATACTAACACTAATTTTAAAACTTCACAAGAAATAATAGAATCTACTCTAAATATTATAAAAGAAAATAAATCAAAAATTGGTGCATTAAAGGGAGTAGATACAGGTTTTAGAGAGCTTAACTATGCAACAACAGGTTTTAACGCAGGAGAATTAATAGTAATTGGTGCTAGACCATCTATGGGTAAGACAGCTTTAATTTTAAGTATGGCACTAAAAATTGCAAGTGGCAACAAAGGTGTAGCAATATTTAGCCTAGAAATGCCAGCAGAACAATTGATGACTAGAATGTTATCAGCAAGGAGTAGAATCCCACTTCAAAATGTGCGTTCAGGAAATATGATAGATGATGAATTTAGTAAATTATCAAATGTTGCACAAGAATTATGCGATAAAAACATATATATAAATGATAATTCTTATTTAACATTATCAGCATTGCGGACAAATTTGAGAAAATTAAAGGCTAAAGACTCAAGTCTTAGCATAGTAATGATTGACTACTTACAACTTATGGTGGGTATGAATAATTCTAATGCTATTGCAAGACATGAAGTAATAGCAGAAATAAGCAGAGGATTAAAAAATTTAGCAAGAGAATTAAGCATTCCTATAATAGCATTATCACAATTAAATAGAAGCTTAGAATCAAGAGATGATAAAAGACCTATTTTATCAGATTTACGAGAAAGTGGTTCAATAGAGCAAGATGCAGATGTAATATTATTTCTATATAGAGATGAGGTATATAAAGTTAGAGAATCAAGACAAAGAATTGCAAATCAAAAAAAGCAAAATAAACAAGATTCTAATATAAAAATAGAAGATATTTATATACCACCAGAGAAAGAAAAAGCGGAGTTGATATTGGCAAAAAATCGTAATGGTGAAACAAAACATATAGATATACAATATAATGGTAAATTTACATTGTTTGAAGATATTAATGAAGAGAGAGATACACAAGTAGCAATGAGAACAAATACAGAATTTATAGATAATGATACTATAGGAAACAAGATACAAAGTTTTAGTCTTGATAATATTGATTTAGATTCTAACTCAAATCAAGAAATACCAAACTTTTAAATTATTATGTTATTTTTAATATTTAAAACTATTTGTATGAAAAAGTAAAATTTATATATTAAATCGACAAATAACAAGTATAATACAAAATTGTAATTAAAATTTTAGGATATAAAATGAAAGCAAGGCTAAAAAGATTAAAAAACAAAACTATCACAGAACAAGTATATGAAGAACTTGAAAAAAAAATTGTTTTTTGTGAGATTGAGCCCGGTAGTATTTTAACAGAAAAACAAATAACTGATATGTTAGGGGCAGGCAGAACACCAGTAAGAGAAGCCCTGCTCTTACTTTCAAAAAGATATTTAGTTAATATAACAAAAGCTGGTATTTTGATACCTGAAATAAATGCGTCTTTACAATTACAATTATTGGAAGTAAGAAGAGCTATTCTAAGAGTTTGCGTTGAATGTGCAATAAAAAGATTAACAAAGGCTGATGAAGAAAATATACATGAATTGTTAAATGAAATTGATACTTCAAGCGAAATAGAATTTATGGATTGGCTTGACAAAAGGCAAGAAGTTTTATCAAAAGCATCAAAGAATTATTTTATATATGAGGAGCTTAGAAATGTGCAAGGGTTATCAAGAAGATTTTGGTATAGATATGCTAACGATAAACAACACAATGAAGTAAAAGAATTACATAAAAATATACTAGAAGCTGTATATCAAAAAAATATACAAAAAGCATTAAGCTGTGTTGATGAAATAATTGATTATTTTGAAAATTTTGTAAAAAGATATGTTATATAAATTAAAATAAATTTACATATTTAAATCCACTAAAATGTATTTTTTATAAATATTAATTTATATTTAGGTATCTTAATAAAAATTAGATATAATTAATATTATTTAAAGGATTTTTTATGGAAATTAAACTTGCAAAAGAAACATTAAGAGGAGAAGAACAATGCGTGATAACAACATTTGATGAAATGTATCAAATTGTTAATAATGGAGATAATCAAAAAGGTATAACATTTTATCTTGATAGAGACAATTCAGAAAAAGTTATAAAGAAAATGGAAAGTTTTTTTAAAAACAAAAATTATAGTGTTTTAACAAGAGAATTAAAATATAGTATGGATATAAAAGACTATATATACGAAGTTCATATACTATAAAAACAAAGCAATAAAATTTAAACTTATTGTTTTATATTTAAATTAACCTATTATTTATGAAATTTAATTTTAGTTGATTCTAAACTATTTGTATTTGCAACAAAATAAAAGCAATAGGAATGCAAAAAATATATGCTAATTTCATAAATAGTAAATAAAGCATAAAATATTAAAATATTACATTAACATAAAAAATTCTAGAAGTAGGCTATGTGCAAACTTTTATTGACATATATGGTAAAACTTCAAAGCCATATAAAAACAAAATAGAAACATCTCCAAAGGCAAAAGATCACAGAAAGCTATAATTTTTAATTCACACTTAACAAAAAATTAGAGATTAGAAGAAATTATAGGACAATAATATGAAAATTACAAAATATATACAATTTGAAGTTTTTGATAAACACAAAAATTATATATTTATTGTAAATAATTTGCAAAATATAATAAATTAATGAATTAAACTATATGTTAAAAATATAATAAATAACAAAAAATTTTTATTTATAACTCACAATAGTTTATCATAAATAAAATAAAAAATAATGCTTATAGTTATATAATTATTATAATATAATCTAGTTATTAAATAAATATTTATATGGCGAATCTTGCCTTACAAACTCTTTTAGCTCATCAAGTTTTAT
>JARIAP010000188.1 GCA_029257755.1 Helicobacter sp. | reverse complement strand
ATATTTATTATCCTCTTGTTTAAAACCTAATATTACTAACACTTCTTTAAAGTTATCTTTTGTTATCATAAAAAGCCTTTTGTGTTATATATTTGTTTTCTGCAATTTGTATTTATTTAACCTGTGTTGCATCACCTTGTATATTTGCTAATGGTTTTCTACCAAATTGTGTGATAAATTTTTTAATCATAATATCTTCAACGGCTAATGATTTTGGCGAAGCAAAAGGGACGGATTTTTCGCCACGCCATTCTATTATGGTTGCCTCATCACTACAATCATACAAATAAAGATTAAAAATAGCACGAGTGGTAACGAAAGATTGAAGCATTTTGATATTTGTAGTAGAAGCGGTGCGCCAATTATTTACTACACCACAATTATAGGAGCCAAGACGATCTTTAAAAGTAGTGCGAGATTGACCAAATTTTATAATATACTCTTTATTTTCAAGCTCACAAGTAAGGATATAGGCTACACCTAGTGCCTTGTCAAAAATTTTCTTTGCGTTTTCATCAGCAAAATTGAAAGCTAGTATTTTTTCATTCTTACGGACAGAATCTTTTATTTCAAGCGGATTTGCTTGCAACTTACAAATAAAAATAAAATCATCTTTTCCGCTAAAGCTAAAATCATTAAGTGTAGGTTGTGCTTTTATATCATCTAAAGTAAAAGGCTTATCATTTTTATTATCAAGCGAAAAAATTTTTGACAATGCTTCTAGGTAATCAACGCCACTTTTTTGGATATATACGCCACCTATCTCATCGCAAAGAGAGATAAACTGATCTGAAGATAAAATTTTTCCCATTGTTAGCCTTTAATAATGTATTTTTTTATGCAGTTTTTCTATATCGCATATTTCTTTTGAATCTAGCTCTATTTGTTTATCAAATGCTAAATGTTTCAAAACCATTATGTTGTTAAAATTACCATATCGAGTAAGATGTATCAATACTTTAAAATGTGGTTTGTTTAATATTTTTAAATACTCATTTGCTTCTTTTTTGGAATCAAAAGAAAAATAGCCCACAGATTGTGTGGTGTTGGCTTTAGATTCTATATAGGGGATAAAGTAGGTAGATAGCGGAACGATTATTAGATGTTTATCATAAATATCCTGCTTTCTGCTTGCATAGCGAGTAATTCTAGGAGTATGAATTGTGCGATATTTATAAATATCATCTTGCATATCGCTTAAAAATGCTTTTTGTGTGAAGTTATGTAAATCGCAACGATAGCTAAAATTATTATGCGTTTTTGATACTAATTTTTGAATCGCATTTAATATGTTTTGCGAAATATAAAGCGGTAAAAATGGCAAATTTTTTGGAATTACAACATTATTTTGAATATCTTTTAGTAAATAATTATTAATAATGGTTGTTTTATTGTCCAACACACCCTTTTGCCACACCATAATACTAAATGAACTTCCCACACCCTTAAAATATTTCTTCACATCATTATCAATCACTAAAAATGAGCCAAGATTTAATAGTTTTTTTAAAGTCGTATTATTTTTGTTGTAAGTCATATAATTATTTGGTGTTACAAAGCAAAGATAGCCTTTGTTGTTAAGTTTTTCAATACTAGATTCTATAAATTTATTAGATAGTGAGCGGTTTTTATTCCCACCGCCAGAATAGGGAGGATTTGCCATTATTAAATCAAATTTACTTAAAAAATTACATTCTTCACTTAAAAAATCGTATTTGCTTATATTTGGTGGATTAAGGATTTTTTTGCAATTTTGCAATCTACTTTTATTGATTTCATTAAAATATATATTTTTTATATCGGTTTTAAACATAGCATATGCACCAAAATTCCCATTACCACAGCAAGGATCTAGCACTCTTATATTTTCTTGTTGCCAAAAATCATTTGGAATATAATCAAGCATTGTTTTCACACACTCCATAGGGGTGCAAATATCATCACTGCTTAATTTATGGGAGTCATCTTTATTCAGTGCATTAAATAAAGCAAAAATGGATTCTATGCTTTGTTGTGTTATGCAATTAATGATATTTTTACTCATTTTGTAATCCTGCAATTTAAAATAGTTTATTATTTTATTGAATCTTAGATATTTTGTTAATCATCAAGTAAAGATTCTTTTATTATCATTAATAACCCTTTACTAATTATAATGCAAACTTCATAATATCTAAAATGATATTATATCAAAGCGATTTTTGTTTTATTAAATCATTTTAGCAATATGCTTATATGCAAAATAGCTAGATTCTTTATTTGTTGTAAGTTTAAGTATTTAATCAATTTTTAAAACAGCTAGGAATGCTTCTTGTGGTATTTCTACTTTGCCTATGGCTTTAAGTCTTTTTTTACCCTCTTTTTGCTTTTCTAGAAGCTTTCTTTTTCTTGTTATATCACCACCATAACATTTTGCAGTTACATTTTTACCCATAGATTTAACATTCTCTCTTGCTATTACTTTATTTCCTATACTAGCTTGTATAGCAACTTCAAATAATTGTCTTGGGACAATCTCTTTCATAGCCGATACTAATGCCTTTCCTCTCTCATAACTCTTTGATTTATCAACTATTACACTTAGTGCATCTACTACTTCACCTGCTACTCTAACATCAAGCTTTACTAAATCGCCCTCTCTATATTCTATTGGCTCATAATCAAAACTAGCATAACCTTTTGTTTGACTTTTTAATTTATCGTAAAAATCCATTATTATTTCATTGCTAGGCAAAGCATAAGTTAGCATAACTCTATTTTCATTTAGATATTCCATATTTTCTTGTGTGCCTCTTTTATTATTTAACAAAACTATTATATTTCCTAAAAATTCTGTTGGTGTTATTATCGTGGCTCTAACAAATGGTTCTTTTATATATGCTATCTTTTGCTCTGGTGGTAATTCACTTGGATTTTGCACCATTATGTGATTACCATCTGTTAATCCTACTTCATATACAACGGTTGGTGCTGATGCTATTAAATCAAGGTTAAATTCTCTCTCTAATCTCTCTTTTACTACTTCCATATGCAATAAGCCTAAGAATCCTACGCGAAAGCCAAACCCTAAAGCAACGCTACTTTCTGGTTCAAACTGCAATGCAGAATCATTTAGCTTTAATTTATTTAAAGCATCTCTTAAATCTTCAAATCTATCTGTATCAATAGGATATATACCGGCAAATACAAAGGGCTTTGCTGGCATAAAGCCTTCAATTGCTGTATTTGTAGAATTATCTAAAAGTGTTATTGTATCTCCTACTGCCATTTCCGTAACACTTTTTAAACCAAGATTTAAGATTCCAATTTCACCACTTTTTAGAATCTCTGTGCTTTGTTTTTTTAATGGATGCGGATATTCTATGCCTAATACTTGATAAGAGTTATTAGAACTCATTGTTTTTACTATATCACCCTTTTTTAATGTCCCTTCCATAATGCGAATAAGCCCCAATGCACCCAAATAATTATCAAACCATGAATCATATACAAGGGCTTTAAGTGGCTTAGAATTATCTATATCTGGTGGTGGTATAAGAGCAATGATACTTTGTAGTAATTCTTGTATCCCTTGACCTGTTTTAGCGCTAACTAATACGGCATTAGAGCAATCAAGCCCTAATACTTCTGTAATTTCATTAATAACTTTTTGTGGTTCTGCAGCTGGTAAATCTATTTTGTTTATTACCGGTATAATCTCTAAATTATTGTCAAGTGCTATATATACATTAGCAATTGTTTGTGCTTGTATCCCTTGACTAGCATCTACTACTAATAATACCCCCTCGCATGATTTTAATGATCTAGAAACCTCATAGCTAAAATCAACATGACCGGGAGTATCTATAAGATTTAGTATATATTCTTCATTATTATGCTTATATATTAATCTTGCACTTTGTGCTTTTATAGTTATACCTCTTTCTTTTTCTATATCCATAGTATCCATCATTTGAGAACTTGCTTCTCTTTTAGATACACTACCGCAAGTCTGTAATAGACAATCTGCAATTGTGCTTTTACCATGATCTATGTGTGCAATAATTGAAAAGTTTCTAATGTTGCTTTGCATTAATAGCCTTTGTTGAGTGTTAAAGTAAAATTTGCATAAATTGCCTATTTTATCATATTTTTAATAATATAATTAAGGCTATCTTGCTTTAAATATAGCTTTAATGTATTAAAATTGATTATATTAAAATTTATAAATAAATTATTACGATAAAATTTATAAACAAATTATAATATAAAGGTTTAAAATTGCATAATCTAAGTATATCTAAATACGCTATAAAGCATTTAAAAGATTCTAAAAACTTACTTGCATTCTCTGGGGGAATTGATTCTACTGCTTTATTTTTCACTTTAAGAGATTATAATATATTGTTTGATATAGCAATAATTGATTATGGGGTTAGAGAACAAAGCAAAGATGAGGTTAAATATGCAATAAAACTATGTGATAAATATAATAAACAATATCATGTATTGCAAACAGAAAAAATAGATTCTAATTTTGAGTCAAATGCAAGGAATATAAGATATAGTTTTTTTAATTCATTAATTATTAAATATAATTATAAGAATCTAATCACAGCACACCATTTTGATGATAAGCTTGAATGGTTTTTTATGCAATTAGCAAATGGTGCTGGATTAAATACTTTGCTAGGTTTTAGAGAGATTAGTCAAAGGATATTAAACAATAAACAATACTTTATTATACGACCTTTTATAAATCATACAAAAAAAGAGATTTTAAAATATAATGATATAAATAAAATCCATTATTTTATAGATGAAAGCAATAAAGACACTAAATATTTAAGAAACTTTTTTAGAGAGAATATTACAAAACTAATGAGTGAAAAATTTGCAAATGGATTGAAAAAAAGCTTTAAATTTTTACAACAAGAATATGAAATTTTATATAAAGAAGTTATTGTTTGTATAGATTATAATTTATTTTATTTCAAAACACATGTAAATGAAATACATACGATAGATTTGTTATCAAAGCAACTAGGATATATCATTAGCACAAAGCAAAGACAAGAAATATTAGATATTTTAAAAAAGGGGAGTGAATGTGTAATGGGTGGCAAAATAGTAATATCTAAGAACGCTAATCTAACATTTATTGGTTTTCATATTAATTATATACTTAAATGTTATATGAATAAAGCAAAATTTCAAGATAATGTTATATTTCCGGCTAAAAAAGATTTTATAAAGCATATAGATATATTGCAAATAAACAACAATATGCAATATACATTAAAAATACCTAAACAACAAAGGGATATATATAGAAAACAAAGTATTCCTAAAAAAATTCGCCCACTTTTATATATAAATTCATTGCAAATTTGGGATAATTAGATAATTGCCTATAGAATCTAAAAATAATTAAGCTTCTTCAAGTGGGACAAGACGACTCTCAAGATTATTTTTTATTTCATATTCAGTAATTATTTCTCTAACTCTATCACCTTCTATAACTTCTTTTTCTAAAAGCTCTTGTGCCATTGCTTCAATAGCACCTTTATAATCACGCAATGTTTGTTTAACATGTGAGTAGTGTTCTTCTAGTTTAGTTTGTATATAGCTATCCATTTTTTGTGCAGTTTCGTTGCTATATTCTCTAGTGTTGCTACCACCACCAAGAAACCTATTTCTATTTGTAAAATCTTCTAGCACCATAAGTCCAGATACATCAGTCATACCATAATAAACTATCATATTTTTTAATATACCTGTTGCTCTTCTTAAATCATCGGATGCACCATTTGATATTTCTTCTAAAAACACATCTTCTGCCCCTCTCCCACCAAGCAAAACATCAATAGTTG